>DAOVYB010000073.1 GCA_030635835.1 Gammaproteobacteria bacterium | reverse complement strand
ATAGTGTTTCAAAAGCTATGCAAGAGTTTGGTTATACTATTATCCCTGTGCGACCTGCTGTTGATGAAGTGCTGGGTGAAAAAGCTTATGCAGATCTCGAGTCAATTCCTGCTGATGTAATGAAAAAGATTGATATGGTCGATGTGTTTCGTGCCCCAGATAAAATTACGCCGATTATTGATGCCTGTATTGCATTAAAAGCCCCGCTGATTTGGTTACAAGATGGTGTTATTAATGAGGCCGAAGCATTAAGGGCGCAAGCTGCGGGGATTACCGTGGTGATGGATCGCTGTGTATACCGGGATTATGTGCAACTTTTAAAATAAAGGGTGTTTTAATTATGGATTCCGGCTCGCGCTTTGCTTGGCCGGAATGACGAATAAGTATTGTCCATTCGTCTGAATGTCATTCCCGCATGCTCTAAGCGGGAATCCAGAAATGACAAATAATAATGAAGGGCTTAAAATAACTCTATGGAAATTCAATTCACAAAAATGCACGGTCTTGGAAATGACTTTGTCGTCATCGATGGTATTAACCAGGATATTGATCTCTCAGAAGAGCAGGTGCAATTTATTGCCGATCGCCATTTTGGTGTTGGCTGCGATCAACTGTTGCTGGTAGAAAGTGCCGAAACGGATGATGTCGATTTTATTTATCGTATTTTTAATGCCGATGGCAGTGAAGTTGAGCAATGTGGCAATGGTGCACGGTGTTTTGCGGTGTTTGTGCGTGAAAAAGGTTTAACAACTAAGGATCTTATTCGGGTTGAAACATCATCGGGTGTGATTGAATTACATGTTCAGACAGATGGACAGGTTACTGTGGATATGGGTGTACCAGAGTTTAATCCCTGGAATATCCCTTTTAATGCGGATACCCGGCTAGACGAGTATTCCCTGGATGTAAATGGCGAAGTGCTAAAAATTGGTGCCGTTTCAATGGGGAATCCACATGCGGTAACAATTGTCAAAAATGTGGATACAGCGGCGGTGGATGAGTTAGGTGCAGGCATTGAAAGCCATCCACTTTTCCCAAACCGGGTTAACGCGGGATTTATGCAAATAATTGATGATACGCATATTCGTTTACGTGTTTTTGAGCGCGGAGCAGGTGAAACACTGGCCTGCGGTACGGGTGCTTGTGCGGCGATGGTGATTGGTTGTATACAGGGCTATTTAAGTAATGAGGTTCAGGTTGCTTTGCCCGGTGGAAATCTGCAAATCAGCTGGCAAGGCGATGCTTCGCCCGTTATGATGACAGGGGCGGCAACCACGGTTTTTGAAGGTAAAATAACAGTATGAGTTCGCAAGATCATAAAGCTAAAGACAAAGCATTTGAGCATGAGATAGCACGCTATTTACGTGATCACCCTGCATTTTTTGAGGATCATCAGGATATTCTCGCAGGCATGATTTTATCGCATGCATCCGGTTCAGCAGTATCGTTAATCGAACGACAAGTGCAGGTTTTACGCGAACAAAAAGATGAACAAAAAAGAAAGTTACAAACTTTAATTAGTACAGCGCAAAATAATGAAAAATTAAATAACAATGTTAATACGTTAATTTTGGAATTATTAGATGCTGATTCATTAAATGATATTTTAAATGTTATTGAGCAACGTATGCGTGCAGACTTTGAAGCCGATGCCGTTGTGGTCAAATTATTAGCATCTGGCAATACCATATTAAAAGAACATGAAGAACTCACTGCATGGCAACAGCCTGCGCTGGTTATTGGTGAAAAAGTGATGACAGCCAGACAACCAGTATGTGGTTCATTTAATACAGAACAAATGCAGGCACTGTTTGATGATGCTGATATTCAGTCAGCGGGTGTAGTGCCTTTAGTTGAAGATGAAAACAGTAAAAACTGCTATGGTATTATCGCAATCGGCAGTTATGATCCACAGCGTTTCCGTGCAGATATGGGAACTCTTTTCCTTTCTTTATTAGGTCAGGTTTTAACCCGTATTCTTAAACGTCATTTGGCAGAATAACAATGAACGACTCAGCATTGAAAAGGATAGATTCTTTTCTTGCTAAGTTGCGTAATGAACGTAACTATTCCCCGCATACCTTAAAAAGTTACAGCCGCGATCTCACTTCACTTATTACATATTGTGATGAGAAAAAAATCTTAGCGTGGACTGATATTGATGACCAGGATATTCGTTCTCTTATTTCAAAACGACATCGGCAAGGCCTAGGCGGAAAAAGCCTACAGCGCATGTTATCGAGCTTTCGTTCTTTTTTTAAATATTTACTGATTGAAAATATTATTCCAAATAACCCAGCGTTAAATATTCAGGCACCTAAAACTGGCCGTAAATTACCTTCGACTTTAGATGTGGACAGTATGACGCGTTTAATCGAGATTAAAGGTGATGAAGTTGAAACAGTGAGAGACAGAGCAATGCTGGAGCTTTTTTATTCTTCAGGTTTACGATTATCAGAACTGACATCACTTAATGTAAAAAATGGAGAAGATCTTTCATCAGGTACCATACGGGTAATAGGTAAAGGTGATAAGGAACGGGATATCCCTGTTGGTACAAAAGCAGTTAAAGCAGTTAAAGCATGGTTAGCAAGACGTGGCGAAATAGCCAATGAAAATGAACAAGCCTTGTTTGTCGGTAAGCAGGGTAAACGTATTCATAATTCAGTGATACAAAAGCGTTTGAAGTACTGGGCACAAAAACAGGGCATTGATATGAATGTGTTTCCACATTTGTTACGTCATTCATTTGCCAGCCATATGCTTGAATCCAGTGGAGACTTACGTGCAGTACAGGAATTATTGGGACATGCCGATATTTCAACAACACAAATTTATACTCATCTTGATTTTCAACACCTGGCCAAGGTGTATGATGCGGCGCATCCAAGAGCAAAACTGAATGCAAAACTGGATAAGAAAGGATAGATGTAGGTTGGATCAAGCGTAGCGGATCCAACATTATGGAGTGTTGGTTCCGTCGCTTTGCTCCTTGAACCAACCTACTTTGTTTGGTTAGAATGACGAAAGATGAAAGCACTATCATGTTATAAATGAATTTAGAAAAGCGCGTCATTCCCACATGCTCTTAGCGGGAATCCATATTAATTTTTTCCACGGAGAGAACAAAAAATGAAAGCGCTATCGTGTTATAAATGAATTTAGAAAAGCGCGTCATTCCCGCATGTTCTTAGCGGGAATCCAGCTTTATTTTTCCACGGAGGGAACAGCAAATGAAATACTTAACCATCTTTATAACGCTTCTCTTTTTCTATCCCGCTCAATGGGCAAGTGCAAAGTCAGAAAAAGAAGCTTATATTGAATCAGCCACGCAGTTTCAACACTGGTGCAAACAGCTTTCTTATCAACATTTTAGAAGGAAAAAGCAGCAGCCTTATAATTGGTCTGCTTCCACGATTCGACAATTAAATGACTATCAAACTTCAGGTAGTTGGAAAGTAAACAATATAGAAAAGAAAGTTTTTTGCCAAATCCGTATAGGAAAGAAAGCGAAATATAGCAAAATGAAAATAGAATAAAACCACAGGGCTCACTGGAATACGGGAGATCTAATTATTATTGATTATCAAATATAGTTTGATATAAAAAGTTGTAGTCTGGATGTAGTGAAGCGAAATTCGGGGAAACATTATAACTCCTGGATTACATTACATTTCATCCGTGCTACCTCAAAGTAACGACAGTACGTTCTTTTGATTATGTAGGTTGGGTTAAGGGATGAAATGACGAAGCCAACAATTGATATCAGATAATATCAGGAACTATTTGTGTCTTAAGTGAACCATTTTATTTTTTAAACAGAAAACTCTACAAGATAACCACCAAACTTACGAATATTAAGTACGCCGGTGTCGAGGATCAGGTATTGACCTTTAATGCCCTGCAGTACACCCTCGATGTCAGGCGTTTTATCAAAGTTAAGTGATTTAACTTTTTCAGGGTAATGCTCGATCGGAAAGTTAATATTGATTTGTTTTTCATCAAGTAATTCAATTTCAGATTTGCCAAATTCTTTTTCAATCTGCTTAACTTCTTTTTCAGCTGCTTGAACTAACTCATCACGTTTAGCAGCTAAATCGACATGCTCAGGTGAGCCTTTAAGCATTTTACGCCAGTCGGTGCGATCTGAAACATGTTCCTTAATGGCCATTTCCAGTTTTCCGGATAATAAACGATTAGAAACTTTAAAAATAGGTAAGGCTTCACTGGCACCCTGATCGATCCAACGAGTCGGAATTTGTGTACCACGAGTAATACCCACCTTTATACCTGAAGAGTTTGCTAAATAAACATAGTGATCTTTGAAGCAGAATTCATCACCCCATTCAGGCTCGCGACAAGTACCTTCATGATAGTGGCAGGTTTCAGGTTTCATAATACACATATCGCACTTAGCGAGAGACTGGAAACATGGATAACAAAATCCCTGATTATAGTTTTTATTTGTTTTACGACCACACTCAACACAGTGAATTTCACCTTGGTATGAGAGTTTAATTTTTTTACCGATATAAGGATTTAATGCAACGAGTTCATCATCTAAAGGTAATTGATATTGAACGGGAGAGTCTACATTTGATTCAAGAGACGTCACCATTTTATTTAAATGACCAGAAATTTTCATAAGATGATTTTCTTATATTAATTTAAATTTTTTGAACCACGGGGAACACTGGGGACACAGGGAGATCAAAATATTACTTAATAAAAAATTTAACCTAAGAAAAATAAAGTTTTTGCTTAGATTTTCCCCTGTGACCCCCGTGTTCCCCGTGGTTTTTTTGTTACTTGTGATATTGCGGGCTCAGTTCATGCACTGCTTCTACAAAGGCTTTTGCATGTTCAGGATCAACAAACTGGTGAATGCCATGGCCTAAGTTAAAGACATGACCTGAGCCATGGCCATAGCTTTCAAGAATAGTCGCGACTTCTTCACGAATACGTTCAGGTGAAGCATAAAGCACACAAGGATCCATATTGCCTTGTAATGCAACTTTATCACCAACACGTTCACGTGCTTTACCAATATCTAAAGTCCAGTCTAAGCCTAAGGCATCTGCACCGGCATCAGCTTGTGCTTCTAACCACTGGCAACCGCCTTTACTAAACATAACAACAGGTACTTTACGTCCTTCATTTTCACGTTTAAGGCCATCAACAATTTTTTGCATGTAACGTAATGAGAATTCTTTATAGTCACGTGTGGTAAGTACACCGCCCCATGTATCAAAAATCATTACAGCTTGTGCACCACTTTCAATTTGTGCATTGAGGTAGTCGATAATGGTATCTGCAAGTTTATCTAATAGCTGATGCATGAGTTGAGGTTGGTCATACAACATGCCTTTCACTTTGGCATATTCTTTCGAGCTGCTGCCTTCAACCATGTAAGTAGCAAGTGTCCATGGGCTACCGGTAAAACCAATAAGAGGTACACGTCCATCAAGTTCACGACGAATCATACTAACGGCATTCATCACGTAACCAAGTTCTTTATCCATTGCAGGTGTGAAGAGATTATCAATATCGGCTTTAGTACGAAGTGGACGTTCAAAACGCGGGCCTTCACCTTCAGAGAAATATAAACCTAAACCCATGGCATCAGGAACAGTCAGAATATCTGAAAATAAAATTGCCGCATCAAGTGGAAAACGATCCAGCGGTTGAATAGTAACTTCTGTTGCTAATTCAGCGTTCTTGCATAGAGACATAAAGTCACCGGCTTTCGCACGAGTAGCTTTATATTCAGGTAGATAACGGCCAGCCTGGCGCATCATCCATACCGGTGTCATATCCACTGGTTCTTTTAACAGGGCACGTAAGAAACGATCATTTTTTAATTCGGACATATTTTTTTAACCACAGAGGTCACAGAGGTACACAGAGAAATCAATTTTAAGATTAAACCATGTCTTCTTTATTAAAAGAAAATATTTTTATAACTACAGATGCTGGAAGACATAAGTTTAAACTCTGTGTACCTCCGTGTCCTCTGTGGTTAATTGTTTTATATATTTAAGTAATCCAGTATGCCTTCAGCTGCCTGACGGCCTTCATATACAGCGGTTACAACCAGATCGGAACCGCGCACCATGTCACCACCCGAGAAGATTTTAGGGTTAGTGGTTTGATGTTTAAACTTCTGATCAAGCGGTGCTTTAACACGACCGCGGTCATCTACTTCAAGATTAAAATCTTTAAACCAGTCAGCAGGACTTGGACGGAAACCAAAAGCAATAATGACAGCATCTGCCATAATGATTTCTTCTGAGCCTTCAACCGGTACTGGACTACGGCGACCATGTTCATCAGCTTCACCCAGTTCAGTCGTAATGACCTTAACACCTTCAACACGACCATTACCAACAATCTCGATAGGTTGACGGTTCCACATGAAGTTAACGCCTTCTTCTTTAGCGTTGGCAACTTCTTTTTTCGAACCGGGCATATTCGCTTCATCACGACGGTATGCACAAGTCACAGATGCAGCGCTTTGACGAATGGATGTACGGTTACAATCCATCGCAGTATCACCACCACCCAAGACAACAACGTGTTTACCTTGCATGCCGATATAGTCCGCTTCATCTTTTTCAAAATCATAACAACGATTAACGTTTGAGATTAAGAAATCAAGCGCGGCATAAACACCGGGGTTATCTTCACCGGGAATACCTGCTTGCATGTAGTTATAAGTACCCATACCAAGGAAGACAGAATCATATTCGTCAAGAATGGTTTGGAAAGGGATATCTTTACCCACGTCAACATTAAGTTTAAAAGTAACACCCATTTCTTCAAATACTTTACGGCGATGTTGTACCACTTCTTTCTCAAGTTTGAATTCAGGAATTCCAAACATGAGAAGACCACCTATTTCAGGGTGACGATCATAAACAGT
>DAOVYB010000049.1 GCA_030635835.1 Gammaproteobacteria bacterium | reverse complement strand
TCAGTGCGTCGGGAAAATCAAAAAAAACCTTTAAATAACCTGCGAAACCATGTGCCAATGTTGCAACAGAAACAATGCCTACGGCTACAATCATTAAACCAACGGCAACAGAAAGTTTTTTAATAGCAAAACCTTCTTCAATATAAATTGCTTCACCTGCACTACGGGGAAAACGTGCTGCCAGCTCAGCATAAGAAAAGGCGGAAAAAGCCGCTAATGTTGATGCCAGCATAAATGAAAATGGCGTGTAAAAACCGGCCTCCCCGGCAACCTTTCCGACCAAAACATAAATTCCAGCACCTAAGATAGTGCCGATACCGTAGAAAACTAATAACGGCAATGATAATTGTCTGACCAGTTCCGGTTTATTATTCATTTTTGTGAATTCATTTTAAGCCATTTATCATTATTATTTACTGTTTATGTTATTCTATTAACTTAAGGAAGCAAATTATATAGGAAAGTTGTGGCAACCCCCCGTCAACGTGCCAGTGACAAAACTCATAATATATTGCCGGTAGATCATTTATTGAACCCCGGTTTTGATTCATGTGTCGATCATAATTCTGAAGATTTATTAACTATACACAGTGATGGTGTTATTGGCGTTAATAAAAATGGTAAAATCAACTTTATCAATAAAACCGCCTGTAAACTCACAGGTTGGCTGCAAAATGAAGTTAAGGGACAAAAACTCGAATCTGTATTTCAACTCAGCAATAATATTTCAATTGAATCTGACGTAAAGCTGATAAACAACGTGATTAACTCTGGTCACCTTTTTGGCCCTATCACCCAGCACTCTGTGAAAACAAAAAACAATAGCAATATTTTTGTTGATTTTAGTATTTCACCACTTGATCAAGATACTGTTATATTAATGTTTCATCAATTAAAAAAAGATGGAAAACAAAAACCTCGTTCTCTTCTTTATCAGGTTAACCATGACCCTTTAACCCGACTTAAAAACAGAGATGCAATACAGCAAAGCATTCATTTACTACATAATGACTATAAGAATTTAGAAAAAACCTATTCATTATTTTTACTCGATATAGACAGGTTTAAACTAATTAATGACCGTCATGGTCATAATGCCGGCGATCAATTACTACAACTTATTGCTGAAAGACTACAACATTATTTACGCGATAAAGATAATATTGGCCGTTGGGGTGGAGAAGAATTTATTTGCATTATGCCTGATGCTGATATCGATACAGCCTGTAATATTGCGCAACGCTTATGTTATGACATTTCAGAGCACCCTTACATAATTGATGAACAGGAGATTACTATTACTGCCAGTATTGGCATAGCTAACTTTCCTTTAGATGGTAATAGTCCTGATGATTTATTTCGTATTGCTGATGCAACGCTTTATGAAGCTAAAAAGAATGGCCGAAATCGAATATATAGCAGTCAGCAAATGACGGGCAATATTTATTCAACGGGTACTCAACTTGAAAATGCCCTCAATGAAAATCGTATTACTCCGGTATATCAATCAATATTTGAACTTTCTTCAGGTGAACTCGTTGCTGAAGAAGCATTAGCGCGCATCCAGAAAAAAGATGGACAATTAATTGAAGCGTATAAATTTATTGATGCCGCGGTTGAGTTACAAATGGCGCATCGTATTGATTATCAAATAATTAAAAAAATGATAACACGTTGCACAGAAAATTTTATTAAAACACAAAAAGTTCTTCCTCACTTTGTTAACATATCAGCGGATCTATTACGCCATCCTCAATTGGTAAAAGAAATCATAGACTTTGCCAAATTAAAACATAAGGAATGTGGCGAAAATAACTGTATAGAAATACCCATAGTTATTGAAATTACCGAGCAGGAACTTCTCGGTGATATGACAGAAGTAAAAAATCTTTTGGCTCCATTTATTGATTATGGCTTACCTCTTGCGATTGATGACTTTGGTAGTGGTTATTCCTCCCTCACCTATCTGGCTGACCTGCCAATCAGTTATCTTAAATTTGATGGTGCACTAATCAAACGCGTTGCTTATGAAGACAGGGCAAGAAAAATCATTAATGGTATACAAAAAATGGCCGAGTCACTTGAACTCATTACTATTGCTGAGCATATCGAAGATCAGGCAACGCTTGATGTATTAAGGGAAATTGGTGTCTCATGGGGACAAGGCTATTTTTCTGCCAAACCGAGTGAATAATTAATAAACCACGGGGAACACTGGGGACACAGGGAAAAACATTTATTTTTCCAATAATTATTAGGTTAAGCTGAGAACGAAGCACAACTAGAAGCAATAACGATTTATACTTGTGCGAATAGTTCACACCGCGTTGGGCTTTAGCCCAACCTACAAAATCACTATTTTTTATTTCCCCGTGTACCCAGTGTTCCCCGTGGTTTTTACTTTTATTTTATCCAGATAGTTTTTGCATTAGTAAACTCCCGAATACCATGTTGTGACAACTCTCGTCCGTAACCGGAATTCTTTATCCCACCAAAGGGTAAACGTGCATCACTTTTCACCATGCCATTTACAAAGGTACAACCGGATTCAACCTGCCGTGCAATGCGTTCACCACGGGTAGAATCCTGGGTCCAGACACTCCCACCCAATCCATAGGGTGAATCATTCGCAATACGAAGTGCATCTTCTTCATCTCTGGCATGAATAACAATGGCAACAGGACCAAATAATTCTTCATGATAAGCACGCATACCCGGTTCAACACGATCGAGTATTGATGCTTTATAAAAAGCACCCGGTCTGTCTACGGGTTCACACCCTGTCGCTGCAACTGCTCCTGCTGCTAAAGTATCTGCAACCTGAATATGCATCTCATCTCTTAAATCTTCACGCGCCATCGGAGCCAGTGTTGTCGATTCATCCATTGGATCACCAACCTTTAAAGCTTCAACTCCGGCTTTAAATCGTGCAACAAAATCTTCTGCTATCGCATCAACAACAATAAAACGTTTTGCTGCTATACAGCTTTGCCCGCTATTTAAAAATCGGGATGTCACCGCATTTTTTACCGTGAGATCAAGATCAGCATCTTCTAAAACAATAAATGCATCTGAGCCACCGAGTTCAAGTACTGATTTTTTTAAACTGTTACCCGCTGTTGCCGCAACTTGTCGACCCGCAGGTTCACTACCGGTTAATGTCACAGCATGAATACGTGGATCTTCAATCACAGACTTCACTTGAGAAGCTTTTATCATAAAGGAACGAAATACATTTTCAGGAAAACCGGCTTCTTTGAAAACTTCTTCAATCACCAATGCGCTCTGAGGTACATTTGAGGCATGTTTTAATACACCGGTATTACCGGCAACAAGTGCAGGCGCGGCAAAGCGAAAAACCTGCCAGAGAGGAAAGTTCCATGGCATAACCGCGAGCACGGTTCCAAGAGGAAGATAGGCAACATAACTTTTGCCTGCATCTGAATCGATGGCTTCATCTGCTAAAAATCCGGGGCCTTTATCGGCATAAAAATCACAAACCGTGGCACATTTTTCCACCTCGGCGCGCGCATCATTAATGAGTTTACCCATTTCCTGGGTCACAATAGCGGCGTACTTTTCTTTGTTTGCACGAAGTACTTCAGCGGCTTTATGCATTAATGCACACCGCTCAGCCATCGGTGTATTACGCCATTCTGGTGAAATGGCAGCAACAGCGGCTAACCCTGATTCTAACTGTTACGAATCCCAAGCAGGAATTTCGGTGACTTTCTCGCCCGTTGCGGGATTAATCACTTCAAAACTCATATATGTCTCCTTAATAATTTATGTACATTAACTATAGCGTAAATAATGGTGATAGCCGAATAACACAAAGACTTATAACTAAAGTGTGATCACAGACTTAATTATCTATACAATAAAGCTTTATAACTTTTAGTGCTAACAGAAAACACTTAATTAAAAGACATTTAATAAATATGAAAATATATCTTGTTGGTGGTTGTGTACGTGATCAATTATTGGGGTTAGAAACCAAGGATCGCGACTGGGTGGTCGTTGGCTCAACACCTGAAGAAATGCTAAAACAAGATTATCGACAAGTCGGTAAAGACTTTCCTGTCTTCTTACATCCCAAGACAAATGAAGAGTACGCGCTTGCCCGAACAGAACGAAAAACTGCGGCGGGTTATGCCGGCTTTAGTTTCCATACCTCAAGTGATGTCACGCTGGAAGAAGATTTAATACGACGTGATTTAACTATCAATGCCATTGCTCAATCTAATGATGGTACCTTAATAGATCCATTTCATGGTCAGGCAGATGTTAAAAACAAAATACTGCGTCACGTTTCTGCCGCATTTGTTGAAGACCCTGTACGAATCTTACGTGTTGCCCGATTTGCTGCGCGTTTTGCTGATTTAGGTTTTACCATCGCAGATGAAACTCAGCAGTTAATGATTGAAATGGTAAAAAATGGTGAAGTTGACTCTCTGGTGCCTGAACGGGTTTGGCAGGAAACCATGCGTGCATTATCTGAAAAAACACCGGCAGGTTATTTTGAAGTGCTACATGAGTGTGGCGCGCTAAAAAAACTCTTTCCTGAAATTGATCAGCTATGGGGCGTACCACAACCGGAAAAACATCATCCTGAAATTGATAGCGGGATCCACACCATGATGGTGCTAACACAAGCCGCAAAATTATCTGATGATCCTAAAGTCCGTTTTGCAGCATTAGTACATGACCTGGGAAAAGGAATAACACCTGAAGATGAATGGCCAAAACATATTGCCCATGAATCACGTGGTGTACCTTTAGTTGAAGCCTTATGTGATCGTTATCGCATCCCCAATGACTACCGGGAACTTGCTGTCATTGTGACAAAGTATCACCTGCATTATCATCGGGCAGCTGAAATTACAGATAAGACTTTTTTATCAACACTAGACTCACTGGATGCCTTTCGTCGTCCCGAGCGTTTTGAACTTTTTTTGCTTGCCTGTGAAGCAGACTCACGTGGACGCAGCGGCTATGAAGAAAAATATGTTGAGCAACCTGAAATTTTTCGTAAAGCCTTTAATGCAGCAAATGAATTAAATGCAAAAGAACTTGTTGCACAGGGTTTAAAAGGTAAGGAGATTAAAGATGAGCTCGCCAGGCAAAGAATACGTGCTATCAAAGAGTCACGTACCGACTAATTAATTGTATAAAGCACAGTGACTCATTATTAATTTTAATTCATTTAGAAACTAAATTTTTTTAAGTGTAGCCCGGATGCAGCGAAGCGGAATCCGGGGGAATCAGACCATTAACTTCCCGGATTACATTACATTTCATCCAGACTACCTAAAGTGTATAAGCACAATAAATCACGTCACAATTCACTCAATTATTCACTTGTAATCGTATTCAGATAGCTTTTTTTAGCGTCAAAGTGCTTTATAATGTCGCCCACATAAACATTCTCTTATTGCCGCGTATTAGGATAATACAAAGGTATCATCCTGCAGGAATACAAAAATGACGACCCCCCAGCAACTTAAAGAAATCGCACCAGAAATTATTCAAAAATATTCTCACAAAAGCAATTTCAAAGGCTTAGTGCAAAACTTAAATACGCTTGTTCCTTATTTTGCACTTTTCTACATCGCCATGATAAGTCTGGAATCCCAGGCATATTGGCTAGCTGCTGGTTCTACCTTATTACTGGCTTTTTTTATTGTACGTATTTTTATGTTAATGCATGACTGTGGTCATAAAAGTATGTTTAAAACTCAACTATTTAATACTCTGGGTGGTTTTTTTACCGGTGTATTTGTGGGTATGCCGCAATACGTCTGGTCACAACATCATAATTTTCATCATGCAACAAATGGCAACTGGGAAAAATATCAGGGGCCACTTAATACAATAACCGTTGCCGCATATGAAAAACTTTCTGCAAAAAAACAAAAACAATATCGCAATGCCCGAAATATTTTATTCGCTCCACTTGGCGCCTTTATGTATTTTATTTTTCACCCGAGATTTAACTGGTTAATCGGCAGTATTAAATTTTCTTTTAATATCATTAAAGAAAAACTTAAAACACCGACTAAATCTTTTAAAGATATTATTTCCAAACAAGAATCACGTTACTGGAAAAGTGGTAAAGAATATTTACACATGACAATAAACAATATTGTTTTAATAAGTATCTGGGTTGCTGCCAGCTGGTATTTCGGTACCGCGATATTTTTTACTATTTATAGTATTAGTTTATCTCTGGCGGGTGCTGCCGGCATTATTATCTTTACGATTCAGCATAACTTTGAAGACTCATACGCAACAGATACTAAGCATTGGGATTATTATAAAGCGGCATTAGCAGGCACAAGCTTTTTAACTTTTCCTAAAGTAATAAACTGGTTTGGTGCTGATATTGCTTATCATCATATTCACCATTTATCTGCTGGCATCCCTAATTACAATCTTGCTCAATGTCATAAAGAATATGCGCATTTATTTAATGATGTCACACGTATTCGGTTGCGGGATATTGCCAAATCTTTCAAATTTATTCTTTGGGATGAAGAGCAGCAAAAAATTATTTCCATTGAGCAATATAATCAAATGAAAACCGCATAATATTTAGAGTTTATAGAATGAAACATCAATTTTTATTATTTATTTTTATTACCCTTTCATCATTTAACTTACATGCTGATAATCACTCAACTAAGCTCAATGTAAAAAAAGCTGATGCAATTGCTAAAGGTGGTCGCCTCTATGACAAATGGTGGAAAGAATTAAAAATAGAAAAACCAGAATCAACACACTTGGCATACCCTACTTCCGCCAAAAAAAAAGGTGCTGCCACATGGCGCTGTAAAGAATGTCATGGCTGGGATTATAAAGGTGTAAATGGCGCATATAAAAAAGGCAATCATAAAACAGGCATTAAAGGTATTCGTGCAGCTACTAATATGACCATCAAGGATATTGTTAACATCCTAAAAAATAAGATTCACGGCTATAACGTTGTCATGCCCGATACAGCGCTGGCTCAGCTTGCAAACTTTGTAAAGAACGGACAAGTTGATATCTCATCTTACTTAAACAATGAAACACTCCTTGCTAACGGTAACCAAAACCAAGGCAAAGTTTTCTTTACTACTACCTGTAAAGAATGCCACGGTAAGGATGGACGAAATATAAACTTCAAGACAGCATCAAATCCAGAGTATTTAGGTACGGTTGCTACTGAGAATCCTGTTGAAACCATTCATAAATTTCGTAACGGCAATCCAAGTGCTTTCATGAATGGAAAGCAAATGCCAAACATGAATAAAGAACTTAACCTGAAAGAACAAATCGATCTTCTTTCCTACTTACAAACATTACCTGTTAAATAATATTATGTCGCAAAAAGCACCTAGAGTTGGTTTTATTAGTCTTGGTTGTCCCAAGGCACTGGTTGATTCAGAACATATTGTGACTCAGTTGCGTGCTGAAGGTTATGAGATCACAAATAGTTATGAAGATGCACAATTAGTTGTTGTTAATACCTGCGGTTTTATTGACTCAGCAGTCGAAGAATCAATGGATGCCATTGGTGAAGCATTAGAAGAAAATGGCAAAGTGATTGTCACCGGTTGTCTCGGTGCAAAAGAAGGTGTGGTTGAAACCGCGTATCCAAATGTATTAGCCGTTACTGGCCCACATGCGGCTACCGAAGTTATGCAGGTAGTACATGATCATTTACCAAAACCTCATGATCCTTTTTCAGATTTAGTACCCAATGCAGGTATCAAGCTTACACCCAAACATTATGCTTACTTAAAAATATCTGAAGGCTGTAATCATCGTTGCACCTTTTGCATTATTCCCTCATTACGTGGTGATTTAGTTAGCCGTGATATCGGTGATGTGATGCAGGAAGCTGAAAATTTAGTGAATAGCGGCGTAAAAGAATTACTGGTTATTTCTCAGGACACCAGTGCCTATGGTGTGGATGTTAAATACCGCACTGGTTTCTGGGGCGGACGTCCAATAAAAACACATATGACCAATCTCGCAGCAGCACTTGGTGAGCTTGGAGTCTGGACACGATTACATTATGTCTATCCTTACCCACATGTTGATGACGTCATTCCATTAATGGCTGAAGGAAAAATTCTTCCTTATCTTGATATTCCATTACAACATGCAAGTCCTTCAATTCTTAAAGCCATGAAACGCCCGGGTAATATTGATAAGACCATTGAACGTATTAAAAAGTGGCGAAATATCTGCTCAGACATTACGTTACGCTCAACCTTTATTGTTGGTTTCCCCGGTGAAACCGATGATGACTTTGAACAATTACTCGATTTTCTTGAGGAAGCCCAGCTTGATCGGGTAGGCGCATTTGCTTATTCACCTGTCGAAGGCGCCTTAGCCAATGAACTGGGCAATTTTGTTCCTGAAGAAATACAGCAGGAACGCTTAGAACGTTTTATGCATTTGCAGGCCCAGATAAGCGCTGACAAGCTGGAAAAGAAAATTGGCCAGACCATGACCGTGCTTGTTGATAGTTATAGTGAAGAAGGTCTGGTGCTAGCTCGCTCAAAAGCAGACGCACCTGAAATTGATGGTGAAGTCATACTCGATGGTTTTGAAGATATCGAAGTGGGTGATTTTGTTGATGTAAAAATTGTTGCGACAACTGAACATGATCTCATCGCTACACCAATAGATTAATATTACTTATTAATTAAAAACTTTTCTTCAAAGTTCAATAGCATATTTTTTAAATCACCTTTTGATAGCCAAAAGGCAAATACAGCACCTGTCGTATTTGCCAGCATGTCGGTATATTCAAAAAACCGGACACCACCTAACCCCTGCAATACTTCTAAAACTATCCCCAGAAAAACAAAAAAAATAACAAAGAACCTGCGACTATTTAGAGTTTGATATAACTGTGCAAACCAGAACATTAAAATAAAGTATGAAAGTGTATGCTCGAGTTTATCCAGGTATTCAAATTGGATATCTATTTTAGGTGGGGTCGGTGTTAATGAAAAATAACACACAAGCAAAACTAAAAACCAGCCAAACGCTATCCAAAGATTGTTAAACCGCAACATCAGTTAAACTTAAGAAAATAAATATAATAAAATTAAACCCTGCGCAACACGATAAATAACAAAAGGCGTCATTCCAATACGCTCGAGCATTTTAAGAAAATAATGAATGCAAATATAAGCTGATATTGCGGAAAGCGCATAACCTAAGCCCAT
>DAOVYB010000003.1 GCA_030635835.1 Gammaproteobacteria bacterium | reverse complement strand
AGCCATGAGGCATCCTTATATTTTTAAAAGGTTAGACAGGGGAATCATTTTTTATACTTTTATTTACGTTTGATGTTACTTACGCAGGCCAAGACCTGAAATTAAGTCACGGTAACGTTGAACATCTTTCTTTTTAAGATAGTCGAGTAACTTACGACGTTGGCTAACCATACGTAATAAACCTTGACGAGAATGATGATCATGAATGTGCTCTTTAAAATGACCTGAAAGATCATCAATTCGCGCTGAAAGTAGAGCCACCTGTACTTCAGGTGATCCAGTGTCTGAGTCTGAACGTTTATAGTCGTTCACAATTTTGGCAGTCGTTTCTGCTGTAATAGCCATCGCAAGCTCCTCTGTGCATAGTTTTAGCTAGAAAATAAAGCGCGTATTTTACCTGTGCTGCTGGGTGAGTTACAAGTAAGAGAGGGTTAATAATCAGATAAATATCAGATAAATAGAGGAAATTTTACGAATAATAGCTTTTTAGCCATTATTCTCAATAAAAAATAATCTATGGGGTTTAACTCGGCCATCATCGAGAATTTCACCAATTCCGATAAAGCCTTTCTCTTCTGAAAATAATCGTACTAAACCACTGGTGGGTGCCTTTGCAACCTGAACCGCCTGCCCCTGACAAATATAAAATGCAGCGTCATTACTCAAATTTACACTTTCCCAATCATCCAAAGCATCTTCGGAAGGCATCAGTAATGTATCCATTTCTTCGAAACCGGACTCAGATAATGCTTCTAATTCTTCAAGTGTCACACTGTCTTCAAGATCAAATGGGCCACTTGTCGTACGCCGCAATGCAGACAAATGTGCACCGCAACCTAACTTCTCACCAATATCTTCAGCGAGTGTTCGTATATATGTGCCCTTTGAACATATAACACTGATATCAATTTCATCGCCTTCATACCGCAAAACCTGAATATCAAAAATATGCACCGGACGCGCTTTACGTTCGATGACCTGACCTTGATGTGCAAGTTTATAAAGCGGTTGGCCATCAACCTTAAGTGCAGAATGCATCGGGGGAATTTGTTCTATATCACCGTGAAAAGGTTCGATGGCAGCGTTGATTTGTTTTTTGCTGTAGTTTTCAACAGGACGTGTTTGAATAATTTCACCCTCAGCATCCGCTGATGATGTTTTAACACCCAACTTAATCGTTGCAAGATAACTTTTATCTGCATCAAGTAAAAAACCAGAAACCTTGGTTGCTTCACCCAAACATAGTGGCAACAAGCCTGTCGCTAAAGGATCAAGACTACCGGTATGCCCTGCTTTTGCAGCATTGAATAATCGTTTTACTATTTGCAGTGCTCGATTGGAGGTAATGCCAAGCGGTTTATCCAATAAAACGATACCACTGACATTGCGGCCTTTATGACGACGCCCCATTAATCCTGCTCTTCGTTACCGCTATTCTGATCACTGCTGGCATCATTACTGTCTTGATCGCTGATATCACTCATTCTGTTATCTGGGTTTTCCATTCCCATTGCCTTATTAATTAAGGCTGACAAATCATTACCGTAAGCAATCGATTCATCATATTTAAAATGGATATGAGGGACAATACGTAATTGCATTCGTTTGGCGAGTTCATGACGAAGAAAACTTGCCGCACCTTCTAAAACTTTTAGCGTTTCTTCTACAGGATGCGTTTCATCTAAAACAGTAAAAAATATATTCGCATGAGACATATCACGACTTAACTTCACTGCTGAAATTGTTACCAAGCCAATTCTAGGATCTTTAATCTCCTGTTGAACAAGCTGCGCTATTTCACGTTGAATTTGTTCACCAACACGGCGTGTGCGACTGTAATCTTTAGGCATAGTAGTTAATCGTTTTGTTTATAGAATGGAAAGTTGAACCTCCAAGACGCAAAGAAAAACATTTTTTACCACAGAGGACACGGAGGTACACAGAGGTTTTACTTATGAAGTTTTTTCTCTGTGTACCTCTGTGACCTCCGTGGTGAATATCTTTTAGTCTTTCTTTGCCTTAGAGGTTTAAATAATGAATTACAAAGTACGAGCGACTGAGACGCGTTCATATACCTCTATCTGATCACCCGGCTTAACATCATTGTAGTTTTTAACACCGATACCACATTCAGTACCAGATTTAACTTCAGCAACGTCATCTTTAAAGCGGCGTAATGATTCAAGTTCACCTTCATAGATAACCACGTTATCACGTAATACACGAATTGGGTTATTTCGTTTAACGGTACCTTCAGTAACCATACAACCGGCAATCGCACCAATTTTTGGCGACTTAAAGACATCACGTACTTCAGCAAGACCGACAATCTCTTCTTTGAATTCAGGTGACAACATACCACTCATGGCACCTTTTACTTCATCAATCAGATCGTAAATAACACTGTAGTAATGTAGGTTAATACTTTCTTCATCTATCAAACGTTTCGCAACTGAATCAGCACGAACGTTAAAACCAACTAAGATAGCACCTGATGCCATTGCAAGGTTAGCATCAGACTCAGTAATACCACCAACACCACTGGAAACGATGGCAACTTTAACTTCGTCAGTTGAAAGCTTGTGTAATGAATCAACAATGGCTTCAGCAGAACCTTTAACGTCTGTTTTTAATACAACGTTAACGGTACTAACATCACCTTCTTCCATTTGGTTAAACATGTTATCGAGTTTAGCCGCTTGTTGACGCGCTAACTTGGCATCACGATTCTTGGCTTGACGATGTGTTGCCACTTCACGCGCTTTACGTTCATTTGCTACAACAGTGGCTTCATCACCGGCACCTGGTGTGCCCGATAAACCTAATACTTGTACAGGAATCGCAGGACCCGCTTCTAATAATTCTTTACCATGCTCATTCAGTAAAGTACGAACACGACCATACTCAAGTCCGGCTAAAAGAATATCGCCTTTCTTAAGCGTACCTTGTTCAACCAATACAGTAGCAATTGGACCACGACCTTTATCTAAACGTGATTCAATGATGGCACCTTTTGCTGGTGCATCTTTTACTGCTGTGAGTTCAAGTACTTCTGCGGTTAATAAGACTGATTCAAGTAAGCTATCAACACCTTCACCTGTATGCGCAGAAACATTGACAAAGATCGTGTCACCACCCCAGTCTTCGGCTATAACACCTTCCTGAGAGAGTTCATTTTTAACCCGATCTGGATCAGAACCTTCTTTATCAATCTTATTGATTGCAATAATAATCGGAACATCACCCGCTTTAGCATGTTGAATTGCTTCACGCGTTTGTGGCATTACACCATCATCTGCCGCAACAACAACAATAACAATATCGGTTACGCCTGCACCACGTGCACGCATAGCAGTAAAGGCTTCATGGCCAGGAGTATCTAAGAAAGTAATTTCACCATTCTCAGTTTCAACATGGTATGCACCAATATGCTGAGTAATACCACCTGATTCACCGGCTGCAACTTTTGCTTCACGGATATAATCAAGCAATGAAGTCTTACCATGATCAACGTGCCCCATAATGGTCACTACAGGTGCACGTGTAACACTATCAATATGTTCAACTGAATCTTGTAATGTTTCTTCAATTGCATCGTCATTAATAAGCTTATAGGTATGACCCATTTCTTCAACAACTAAACAAGCTGTTTCCTGATCTAAAACCTGATTAATCGTAACCATTGAACCCATGTTCATTAGTACTTTAATCACTTCACCCGCTTTTACTGTCATACGAGAAGCAAGTTCTGCAACAGTCATTGTTTCAGGTATAGCAACTTCATGAACGATAGTTGCAGTTGGTTTTTGGAAGCCATGTTCTTCTGATGTAGTAACTACACCACCACGACGTTTTGGTTTTTTCTTCTTACGATTACCTGACTTGGCAGCATTAACATGTAACTCTTTGCGACCATAACGGGTATCCGCTTTATCAGTTTTCTTACCTTTACCACGTTTATCTTTATCAGACGACGGCGCTTCAGCCTGCTTTTTGGCCGCTTCTTCAGCTTCTTTACGTGCTTTCTCTTCAGCTGCTAAGCGTTCTTTTTCTTCTGCTGCAGCCACTTTTACGCGTTCTTCTTCATCAACAACAGCCTGGCGTTTTGCCTGCTCTTCATCTTGCTGACGTTTTATTTCATCTTCTGCTGCTTGCTTAACAGCTTCAACTTTGTCTCGTTCCGCTTTTTCTGCTGCAACGCGTTCTTCTTCTTCTTCCTGAATCACACTACGCTTAACATAGGTACGCTTTTTACGAACTTCGACGGTAACTGATTTATTTTTACCATGTGTCCCAGTGACTTTAAGTTCACTGGTCGACTTACGATTTAACGTGATCTTTTTTGGTTCTGCTGTTTTACCTTCTGACTCATGTTTTGCTTTTAAAAAGCTTAACAATGTCATTTTTTCATCATCTGATATATTTGAATCAGCACCACCGACTTTAACGCCAGCTTCATTTAACTGTTCAAGCAACCGATCAACGGAAATGCCTACAACATCAGCAAATTGTGTAACACTAACATCTGCCATTCTTTTACTCCTACCCTCAGTAACCTATTAGCTACCGTAATTAACCGTTATCTTCTTCTGCAAACCAAGGCGCACGTGCTGTCATAATCAATGCACCTGCCTTCTCTTCGTCCATATCATCGATGACCATCAACTCATCAATTGATTGTTCAGCTAAATCTTCCATGGTTACAATACCAATTGCAGTCATGTGATAAGCCAAATCTGAATCCATGCCATCCATTTCTAATAAATCTTTTGCTGGTTCAACAGCTGTTAAATCTTCTTCTGAGCTGATTGCTCGTGTTAATAGAACATCTTTAGCACGACCACGTAACTCTTCAATCATGTCATCATCAAACTCTTCGATTTGCTGCATTTCACTCATTGGAACGTAAGCAACTTCATCAATTGAAGTGAAACCTTCCTGAACTAAAATTACTGCAACTTCTTCATCCACATCTAACAAGTCCATGAAGACTTTTTGTGCTTTACCTGCTTCTTCTTCACTCTTTTCATCAGCTTGTGATTCAGACATAACATTTAATGTCCAGTCTGTTAATTCACTTGCCAGTTTTACATTTTGACCACCGCGACCAATAGCTTGAGAAAGCTGATCTTCAGCTACGGCGATATCCATACTTTCTCTATCTTCATCGACAACAATTGATTCAACTTCAGCCGGTGACATTGCGTTAATCACAAACTGTGCTGCATTGTCATCCCATAACACGATATCAACACGTTCACCTGATAATTCATTTGATACCGCCTGCACACGAGAACCACGCATACCCACACAAGCACCAACAGGATCAATACGTGGGTCGTTACTTTTCACAGCAATTTTTGCCCGAGAACCCGGATCACGTGAAGCACCAATAATATCAATCAGTTCTTCGCCCACTTCAGGTACTTCAATTTTAAAGAGTTCAATTAAAAACTCAGGTGCAGTACGGCTAACAAATAACTGAGGGCCACGAACTTCTGTACGAATCTCTTTTAATAAACCACGAATACGATCACCCTGTCGTACTGATTCAAGAGGAATCATATCTTCACGCGGGACTATCGCATCGGCATTATTACCAAGGTCAAGATAAACGTTACCGCGCTCAACACGTTTAACCACACCCATAACCAGCTGACCAAGTTGTTCTTGATAAGCTTCAGCAACCATGGCACGTTCGGCTTCTCTTACCTTTTGTACAATAACCTGTTTTGCAGTTTGCGCTGCAATACGTCCAAACTCGATTGAGTCAACCTGTTCTTCAGTAAAGTCACCAACTTGAAGATCGGCATCTTCATATTGAGCAGCACTTAACGTCGTTTGATGATCAGGCATATCCATTGCATCGTCTTCAACGACTTCCCAGCGACGGAAAGTGTCATAGCTACCATCTTTAGTATCAATCTTTACACGGATATCAACGTCGTTGTTATAACGTTTCTTTGTTGCTGTCGCTAATGCAATTTCAATAGCATCAAAAATAACACTTTTATCTACGCCTTTTTCATTTGATACAGCGTCAACAACCAGTAAAATCTCTTTGTTCATTATCCTCATGCCTCTATCAAAACGACACTTCTTGTGCCGCGCTTCAATAATCTTAAAAAATTAAAAAACTATCTAATAAATTCTGTGAGACCTTTTCACGGATAGTGAGAAGTTGGAGAATAAGGCAAAACCGATGAAAAAGCGGAATGTACGATAAGTACATGAGCATTTTGAAGAGGTTTTAACGCAATTATCTAGCTTCTCACTATTCGTGCAATGGTCTCTATAAATCTGTAATAATATTGGCCTTATCAATATCATCTATTTGTAACTGAAAAGTGGTATCCGAGTCAGCATCTTTGATGTTGATATTCTCACCGGCGATGCTTTCAATCAGCCCCTGTATTTTCCGTTTACCTTCAATCGCGTGGTACAACTTAAGCTTTACCTTACTGCCGACAAATTGTTTAAACTGTTCAACGCTAAACAAGGGACGATCAATTCCCGGTGATGATACCTCTAAGGTAAACTGACCTTTTATCGGCTCTTCCACCTCAAGTACACCACTAAGCTGATGACTTACACGAGAACAATCTTCCACCGTAATACCATCAGATGAATCAATATAGATTCTTAAAACGGTATGCTTTCCCATCGGCAAATGTTCTATACCGACTAATTCATACCCTAAACCTTCAACTGCTGGTAGCAACAATTGCGTTAATTTGTCCTGACGACTATTCGACATGTACTAAAAATTTGCTCCGAAAATAAAATCCCGGAAAATAAAATCCCGGAAAATAAAAAGTGGGCTCAAGGCCCACTTCAAAAATTCATTCTATCGGATTGGATTATAGCATTATCTATATGAAGTGCAATCCAATAAACTGAAAAAAATCATTGCTTTTCAACTATTACAATCACTTTATTGCCATTACCCTGATATTCGAGTTTAGAAAAATAGAGTTTATTTGCCATCGCAATTCCTCGACCATGATTGTCCATTACGCGGGTAGTATCAAACTCCATAAACTCATTCCAGTTAAATCCATTTCCCATATCAGTGATGGTGTATGTCACGCTATCAGATTCATTTGTAATATCGAGTGAGGCATATTTATCCTTATGTTTGGGTAGCTCAAGTCGTTTGCTAATTTCCGATTCCCATATATCCTGCTTTCGTAACTGAGACTTTTCTTCATAGCCAATCTGCAGATTGCCATGCTCAATCGCATTGATCATTAGCTCACTCAATCCCATGGCAATTTTTTCCGGTTCATCACAGGCACAGGCAATTAATGATGAAACTGCACGTACATCTTCCAAATTACGAAACTGAAAATGCGCATTTTTTAATAATTTAACTGATGATTTGGTGACATTCAGACTGGCTAATAGTGCTTTGTTATAACCGCGATCTTTAACCGCAGTTTTTACCACTGAATGAAGAATCTCACTGGTAAAGGGTTTTGTCAGGTAATAATACGCGCCGGCTTTTAACCCTTCGAGAATATCTTCTTTACGAACTTTAGCGGTTTGCAGAATAACAGGGATATATTTGAGCTCTGAATGTGCCGACATTTTTTCCAGTACTTCCATACCAGACATTCTTGGCATCATGCGATCAAGCAATACTACGTCATACTTATTAGGAGTAGCCTCAAGCTTTTCCATAGCTTCAATACCATCACATGCTGTTTCAACAACATAGGGTTGTCCCTTACCTGTAAGAAACTCCTCAATAATATCAAGGTTTAAAGGCTCGTCATCTACAACAAGAATTACAGCTGAATCCATTTACGGCATTACTCCGACTTATTAAAAAGCAAACTATTATAAAGTAAGTTGTAAAAAAGTTACCTTATTATTGTCGGATTTTACAGAGGAATCTTTAATTAAATCAGTACTAAAATTGACTATTTTATGAACTAATACTATTTAAATCTTTATTTGGCTGCTCAACAATCCAGCGGGATTGTTCTATGAAAGTTTTAATATCTGATGCGGGAATGGCTTTACTAATATAATGCCCCTGAATAATGTCACATCGCCAGTGGTTAAGTTGTTGCATAACTTCGCTTGTTTCTACGCCTTCTGCACAAATTTGAATACCCAAATTTTGAGCCAGTTCAATGGTAGATTTTACGATAACCTCATCATCTTTATTGCTTAACATATCAACTATAAATGACTTATCTATCTTAAGTTCACTAACTGGTAACTGCCGTAGACGACTTAAAGAAGAATGGCCGGTACCAAAGTCATCAATTGAAAATGATAATCCCATATTTTGTAAATCATTCATTAATGGACTTAAACGATCATAATCCGAGAAAAATATGTTTTCTGTTATTTCCAGAATGATTCCATCAATATCCCCATGTTTTTTAATTAAACCGTGTATTCGAGAAACAAAATCATTTTCAAGTACCATGGTGACAGGAATATTAACTGATACGTTTAAGTCATAACCGGCTTCTAACCATGCAACACGTTGTGCCATAGCAGTATCAAGCGCCCAATAACTAAACTCAGTAATTAAACCAGTTTGCTCCATTACTGAAATAAACATCTCTGGCAGGATATAGCCATTATTTTTATCGGGCCAGCGAGCTAACGCCTCAACACCGATTAATGTTCCACTCACCAGTTCTATCTTAGGTTGATAAAAGATTTTAAATTCAGATTGTTCAAATGCATTTTTAATACTCTGAACAAGCGCAAGCCGGCCAGAGGCAATATCTTTATCAGATTCATAAATATGAATGCTTTCATTCATACGTTTGCCGGCAATAATTGCCGCATCTGTATGTTTGAGTAGAGTTTGAACATCATCGCCATGCTCTGGGTATTGGGTAATACCCACTTTCGCAGTAACAAATACAGGCTGTTTAGTCAGTGTGACTGGTTTTTCTAGAATATCTAAGAATTTTTTTGCTTCATTTAGCGCGGAATTATTTTTCTTACTCATTATTAAAACGGCAAATTCATCACTCCCCAAACGCGCCAGTGTATCTTTAGTCCCTAATACCTGCATAAAACGCTTACTTACTTCTTTTAATAACTTGTCACCAGCTTCATGTCCAAGCTCTTCATTGACTTCTTTAAATCTATCAATATCGATAACCATGATAGTGATAATAAAATCCTGGTCTCTTGCGATTTTAATTTCTTGTTGTAGTCTATCCCGAAATAATGAGCGATTAGGTAATCCTGTTAGTTGATCAAATAAAGTAAGATGTTCAAGTTCATGATTAACAGAAGCTAATCGTTGATTTAAATTTTTTAATTCCACTTGGTAGGCTTCTGAAGTTCGCTTAGCTTCTTCCACTTTTTCCATTACCATGGCATTTTCTATCGCAATCGCAACCTGACCTGCAAATAATTCCAGTATACGTAAATCATTTTCAGTAAATTCACCACCGCCAGTTTTGTTAATGCCAGCTAATCCGCCAAGAAAACTTTCACGTCCAATCAGCGGTACCATAATTAATGTTCCTGCTTCACTTTCCCAACGGTTTCGATCCTCATCAGAAAGCTCATCCAACATACCTCTCCACCATGCTTTGCGGTTGCGCCAAACCCAGCCGCATACACCAAAATCAAGTGGTAATGTTTCGCCAATTATTTCATCAACATTAGTGCCGTCACCAGCACGATAAGTATATTCAGTAAATTCTTTGTTTAAGATGGGAACTAATAATGTTTCAGAATTGATCAGCTCTCTTGCGCGCTTTGCGATAATGTTAAATACTTTATCCAGCTCAAGCTGACTACCGATAGCCTCCGTTGTCTGACACAGAAGTTGAATTTCATATTCACGCTGTTTTAATTTAGCTTCAAGCTTTTTAATAAGCTCTTTTTCACTACTTTGATCCATTAAAACTTTCCTTGGGGGTAAGTATTAAGATTTAATGTATTACATAAATATTAGAAATATAGAACCGATAAAAACATTACATAAAGTATAGTATTATAAAATAAATAACAATAACTTTTTATATCATATATAACATTATAACTGATTGATTTAATTCACTTAAATGACATATTTCACATAAATAAAAATAGAATATAATAATTTTCAAAAATGTGATTGAGTTATTTTATTTAGCGGGCTTATTTTGACTTCTGCCTGGCCTAAAATAATTGACATTATCATAGTAAGATTCAATCTCGTTATCCTTATCCCAGTTTGGTAAGCCCAGTAGTGGAAATGGTGATAAATCTTTAGGTTTATTATAAGGTTTACCTTTAATAAATAACTCAGCTAACGCGATATCAATCCAGTCAAGTTGTTGTTGATTTGTCTTTTGTAATAGTTCTTCATCGACATGAAATAAAATACAGTTAGCTGTCATTCCAACATAGGGCGCTAATCCTTTTTCATACAACGCATGCCCAAAAGTAACCAGTTTTAATTTATCGGATAACTCATTACGTCGCTGCCAAAAAAGTTCTTTCCACTTAAAATCTCGAATTAATTGTAATAATGAATCATCGCTAGATAAAATAACCGCGCCACCCTCATCAAATAAAGACAACATATTTTCAATTGGAGAACGACGACCTAAATCAATATTATTTTCGATGCGTGATTCTGCGGCAGGAATATGAATAGAGTTTATAGCTGCTTTAGTTTTAGGAAACATAAACCAGGTTAAAAACTGAAAATAGTCATGCCAGTTTTCTGTGCGAGTTTGAATCTCACCAGATAGAAAAATTCGAGGTGCATAATGCTCACTAAAATGACCAGGTTTTCCATCTTGCTCGACTATCGTTAACGCCTTACCACTTTGCGTAAGAATTGGTTCAGGTAACTCAGATAAAAGCGCCTGGTAATCAGCAAGTCCGGGCCAGTTATCGGTAAAGTTTGAAAACTTTTCAGCCCAAAATCTGAGTGGAGAAAAGATAGGAGAAAAGCAAACAAAGTTTGCATCCCATTTTTGCTTTAAATCAATATTTTGTGAGTACATTAATATAAATCGCTAGTTATAAAAATAAATCAAAGTCAAAAGAATTCAACGCAAAGACGCGAAGAGCGCAAAGGGTCGCAAAGGAAACCATTATAATTTTGATTATATTTATGGTGCTAATCGCTCATGACACCAATTGCCTGAGTCATTTTTTGAGTAAATGAAGCGATCGTGTAAACGACTATCACGTGCTTGCCAAAACTCAATAGTCTTAGGTTTAATACAATAGCCACCCCAAAAGGATGGCAGAGGAATTTCACCTTCGGTGAACTTATTTTTCATTTCATCGAACATAGCATCAAGTAAAGCACGGTTTTTTACCACTTTACTTTGATATGAAGCCCAGGCGCCAATTTGACTACCACGAGGTCGAGAAAGAAAATATTTAAGAGATTCAGCTGTAGAAATTTTTTCTGCTGTTCCTGTTACCTTCACCTGCCGTCCAAGTGGATGCCAGGGAAAAAGTAAACTCACCTGATTATTCGCTTCTATATGCTCAGCTTTCCGACTTGAATAATTAGTGAAAAATACAAACCCGTTCTCATCAAATAATTTTAACAATACAGTACGCTGCCAGGGTTGTCCTTGTTTATCAACTGTTGCCAAAATCATCGCACTGTTTTCAGGAATATCAGTTGAACATGTATCTGCGTACCAACTTTCAAACTGTTTAATAGGATCGGATAGTAAACCTGAGCTTTGCAAGCCTTCAGCCATTAATTTTTCACGTAATTGAGATGTTTTCAAAAAAGTTTCTTTCATAATTTACTTTTGAGGCATTAAAGGGCTGCAATCTTTAATAACGACTTTACCCTGCAACATATTTCCTTTCGAATATTCATTAAAATAACAAGTGTTTGTTTTTGGATCATAATTTTCAACCCAAAGATTTTCATCTTTCCATGTTGCTGCAATATGACGTTGTCCCGGCGGTACGCTTAATGACATTACACCACCATATTTTTTGACAAATATTTGCTGGAAATGAAAGTAATATGCTGTCCAGCCAATAATAAAAACCGTACCCGCGGCAATAAAAGCATATTTCCATTGATCAATTTTATGCCCAATAAAAACTAAAAGCGCAATAACTAATGCAAATACAGTTATCCAATATAAATAGGTAATCACAAGCTTCTCTCCTGAATCATGGATGTAAAATTATAAAGAGTATTTTAAAGCAATACTATTCTGTTAAACTAGTGTTTTAATATAACTGAAACCAAGGCTATTATCTCCCGTCTTTGCGAGCATAGCGAAGCAATCTCCAGAAAAGTGGTAATTAACATGAGATTGCCACAGCCACATTGTTCCTTCGCAATGACATAAAGGTAGTTACTCAGATGCATTCAACACCTATCATCCTAAGCACCCTTAATGCTCGCTATATTCATGCATCATTGGGGTTACGTTATTTACTTGCGAACATGGGTGATTTACGCGCACAAACCAAACTATCAGAATTCAATATTAATAGCCGCCCTGTCGACATTGTTGAAAGCTTATTAGCAAACAAACCCAAAATAATAGGCTTAGGCATTTATATCTGGAATGCTGAAGAGACATTACAGGTTGTAAAACTGCTTAAAAAAGTATCTCCTGAAACAGTTATTATTTTAGGTGGCCCTGAAGTAACCTATGAAGTTGAGCAACAGGAAATTACTACTCTGGTTGATTATGTTATTACCGGACAAGCAGATATTGTTTTTAGAGAAACCTGTGAAGATTTATTAAATAATATAAAACCATTACAAAAGATTATTAAACCGTCTCCATTCAAGCTAAGTGAAATTTTGTTACCTTACGCCGAATATACTGATGAAGATATCAAAAACCGGGTCATCTATGTTGAAGCATCACGCGGCTGTCCATTTAAATGTGAGTTTTGCTTATCGTCCTTAGATAAAACGGTGTACCCCTTTGATTTAGATTTGTTCCTTGACGAAATGCAGAAATTATTTGATCGCGGTGTGCGCAGCTTTAAATTTATTGACCGTACATTTAATTTAAAAGTTGATACAAGTATTCAAATCATGGAGTTTTTTCTGGAAAAAATGCAGCCTGATTTAAAACACCATGAAAAAGTTTATCTGCATTTTGAACTGGTTCCCGACCATCTACCAGAGAAGTTAAAAGCAATCATCCAGCGTTTTCCTGAAGATAGTTTACAGTTTGAAATTGGCATCCAAAGTTTAAACCCGGATATTCAGGATATTATTAGTCGAAAACAGGATAATAATAAAGTACATCAGAATATGAACTGGATTCGTAACAATACCCAGGCGCATATTCATGCCGATCTCATTATTGGTTTACCCGGAGAAACTCTTGAAAGTTTTGCTGCTGGATTTAATGAACTGGTAAAAATGGATCCCCATGAAATTCAGGTAGGCATCTTAAAGCGACTACGGGGCACCCCGATTATTCGACATACTGGTGACTATGATATTCGTTATAACCCTTCAGCACCTTATGAAATATTAAGTAACAATATTATTGATTTCAGTACAATGCAAAAACTAAAACGTTTTGCACGTTACTGGGATATGATTGCTAACTCCGGTCGATTTAAATACTCAAAATCATTTTTACTAGGCAACAAACCTTTTGAAAGTTTTTCAGCTTTGACTAACTGGCTTCACACAGAAACTGATCAAACACATAAAATAGCCTTACCGCGTCTCTTTCGATTACTGTTCAAATTTATGACACAGGAATTAAAACGGGATGAGCATCAGGCAACTGTATTACTTTTAAAAGATTTTGAAGCTTCAGGTATAAAAGGCCAGGCAAAATTTATGCACCAGGAACAAAATAATATAATTGAATCTAATAATAAAACATTTAAACGTCGTTCAGAATCTCGACAAAAGCGTCATCAATCTGGTAGCTAGTTAACTATCACTAAAACCGCCACCTGGCATTTCTTTTATATAAACATCATGTTTACTGTATGGAATTTCAATATTTTCTTCGGTAAAACGTTTATAAATCGTCGTATTAAGAGTATCAAGTACTCGTCCTCGTAGTTCAGGAATATCTACCCAACATAGAAGTTCAATATCCAAACTTGAGTTTCCAAACGAACGAAAACGAACCCGCGGTTCAGGATCGGTACATACCTGACTTTCCTTTTCAGCAACGTCCATGAGTACCGATCTAACCTGATCAATGTCTGAGCCGTAAGCAACACCAACTTTAACATTCAAGCGGTATTTTTCATGAGGGCCACCTGACTCATTACTAATACGCGTATTGCCCATCACCGCATTTGGTATAGTGATTTCAACATCACCACGAGTTAATAAACGTGTACTGCGAATACCTATATGTGTCACTTTGCCTCGTTCACCACTATCTAACACAACATAATCGCCAATTTTATAAGGGGAGTCTGCCAGAATAAATACGCCAGCAAATAGATTGGCCAGTGTATCTTTAGCTGCAAAACCAATGGCAATACCCGCGATACCCGCAGAAGCAAGCCATGCTGTCATGTCTATATGCCATGAACTAAAGACTAAATAAATCGCGAAAATAAAAACAAAAATATAGGCAAGATTCTGAAATAAAGGTTTGGTTTGCGCTCTTATAATAGATTGATCTTTACCACTAAGACTAATCACTCTTAAAACGATCGCAATTAACCGCAGAATAAATGAGCTCCACAGAATAATCAGGATAGTTGTAACCAGAGACTGCATAACACTATCTGTGGTTTGAGATAATTTAAGCGGTATCAACGCCATCAATATACCCAGCAAAAATAGCGTCCAGAAAACAGGGCGAGATAATAAGCGTGTTATTTGATCATCCCATTGAATTTTTGTTCTGCTGGTTAACTGCATAATGACCGTGGTCATAATGCTGGTGGAAATTTTTGCCAGTAATAGTGAAACAACCATCACAACAAAGAAAACGGCAAAAGGATAATCACTAAAAAATCCAAGAACGGGATCTAGCGCGGAAAATGCATCACTTAATAAGCCAGTATCTTTGGCTGTTGTCACCGTATTACTCATCGCTGTGCTCACACTATTAACTTAATAAAAGTAATATTCATGTATTTTAAAATTATTTCAAGGCAAAAAAAAACCCTGTTATCAAACAGGGTTTCTTCAAACTACAAATATAAAAGTAATTAAACAGTTACGTTTGTTGCTTGTGGGCCTTTAGGTCCGTCTTCCACGTCGAAAGTCACTTGTTGACCTTCTGCTAATGTACGGAAGCCATCGCTTGCGATTGCAGAGAAATGTACGAATACATCTTTACTACCGTCGTCTGGAGTGATGAAACCAAAGCCTTTAGATTCGTTAAACCATTTAACGTTACCAGTTGCCATATTGAAATTACCTCATAAAGTTTTAAAAATATTGTGTTACAAATCTTACAAGGAAATTAACAGGATAAAACGTCTGACAAGAACCAGTAGAATGTAGCGATGCACAGTTTAACCGCTTTTATTAAAAAAAACACTATTTTTACTATAAAAATCATCAATCTCTGCTTCAAACTTAGCCTGATTCTTGCAAAGCAATTATGGATAAAAGCCTTATTTATATTGAAAGATATTTAATTCATTCCCCCTTTTTACAAAAACTTCCTATATAATGCGCTCAAATTTACACTTACAATCCGGTGCACCTCGGTCTGCACCTTTTAAAACGCGGTAATCCTTCCAGATTCGCCTCGAAACACGCTAGTTAAGTTTTCGCCTAGACCGTCCCATACAGTAAAGTATTGGGTAGGCCGATCCTCATAATTTGGAGAACAAATTTTCATGTCATTTGACTCACTCGGTCTGTCGGCCGAAATACTTCGTGCTGTATCCGAAAAAGGCTATACATCACCCACCCCAATTCAGCAACAAGCTATCCCTCTGGTATTGGAAGGACGCGATTTAATGGGTGGCGCACAAACAGGCACAGGTAAAACTGCCGGTTTCACACTGCCATTATTACAACGATTAATGGATACAGCTAAACCCCATAAAGGTCGTCGCCCTCTTCGTTGTCTAATACTGACACCTACTCGCGAATTAGCTGCACAAGTACATGAAAGTGTACAAACTTACGGTCGCCACCTGCCACTTAAATCCGCTGTTGTTTTTGGTGGTGTTAGTATCAATCCGCAAAAAATGAAACTCATTAAAGGGCTCGATATTTTAGTTGCTACACCGGGTCGCTTACTTGATCATGTCAGCCAGCGATCAGCCGATCTATCTAAAATTGATATTTTAGTACTAGATGAAGCTGATCGTATGCTCGATATGGGCTTTATTCATGACATTAAAAAAGTCCTCGCATTATTACCAAAAGAGAAACAGACATTACTTTTCTCTGCGACCTTCTCAAATGATATTAAGAAATTAGCTAATAATCTTCTGAATAACCCTGCTCTGATTGAAGTTGCACAAATAAATACAACAGCAGAACGTATCGAACAGGTTGTGCATCACGTAGATAAAGGCCGTAAACGTGAATTACTTTCATTTTTGATAGGTTCTAAAAACTGGAAACAGGTTCTCGTCTTTACCCGAACGAAACACGGTGCCAATCGATTAGCAGAGCAGTTAGGCAAAGATGGGATTTCGTCATCGGCCATTCATGGCAATAAAAGTCAGGGCGCACGAACAAAAGCCCTTGCCGACTTTAAATCGGGCAAAGTACGTGTTTTAGTTGCAACGGATATCGCAGCCCGTGGCATTGATATTGATCAACTTCCTCATGTGGTTAATTTTGAATTACCAAATGTTGCAGAAGATTATGTTCATCGAATCGGCCGTACCGGACGTGCGGGTAATGAAGGTGAAGCAATGTCTTTAGTTTGTGTAGATGAACTAAAATTACTCAAAGACATTGAACGTCTGACAAAAAGTGAAATTCCGAAGATCACAACTGAAGGTTACGATGTTGATCCATCAATCAAAGCAGAACCCATTCAAAATGGTCGTGGCGGTAGACAGCAACAACCAAGAAGACGAAATGGCGGGAATAATTCAAACAGAAATTCTACCGCTAAAAGATCAGATGAGAATAAACAATCGACTGATCGTTCTTCTGGCAATAAATCACAATCACCATGGGCAAAAGCTAATAAAACTCGACGTAATAACAATCAAAATCGTTCGCAATCAGGTAACCGTTAAAAATCTGACTTCACTGCTATGAAAAAAATTGCTATTTTTGTTGATGTGCAAAATATCTATTACACCACACGTGATGCATATGGTCGTCAGTTCAATTATAGAAAATTCTGGCAACAATTAAGTGTTGAAGGTGAGATTGTTTCTGCAACTGCATACGCAATTGCCAGGAATGATGACTCACAAATAAAATTTCAGGATGCATTGAAACATATAGGGTTTGAGGTAAAACTTAAACCCTATATACAACGCCGTGATGGCTCAGCCAAAGGTGACTGGGACGTAGGCATAACAATCGACATTATGGAAGCAGCAAAAGATGTGGATACTGTTGTTTTGCTTTCCGGCGATGGCGATTTTGATCTGTTACTAAAAAAGATCTCTACCGATTATAATGTGAAGACTGAAGTCTATGGTGTTCCTGCTCTCACAGCTAACTCATTAATCGATGCGGCAAGCCTTTATCATCCAATTGAAAAAAACTTATTGCTATAAAATATCATCAGTTAATATATAGCATGAATAAAAGAGAAAAAACTCTCCTTTATTCAGCTATATAAAGTTAAAGAAAAAAAGCCTAAAGACCAACCAATTCAGCATGATAGCCTTTTTGGCTGGCCATGCTAACAAACGCAGTTGAATTAATTGTGTCAGGATTATACTCAATAACCATTAAATGTGGTTTGTCATCATGACAGTCCGCAGCCATAACGCCATTCATATTTAATAAAACATCTCTAAAGGCTTCACGTTCATTATGTGTCGTATTTTCATCAATGTGGAGCGTGATATCTGTCATTTTAGTGTCCATAATAACCTCCTTACTTTTACATTAGTAATAACAAAATAAGTGTTACTTTATTAAAACACCTGCACTTATATTAATAACAATAGAACATATTTACACTTTCACCATGCTCTGAATCAATATAATTGTAAATTTTATTTTTATGCATAATTAATAAAAACGACAAAAATTTTTACCTGGTTTAAAAATAATTGGTTCGGATTAATCTCAATAATATTGCTTTTATTAGGCATATTGTTAGGTGTATGGCGAGCAGCTCTGTGGCATAATGCGCGCCCTTTTTAGTTAAACTTAAACACTGGACTATTTCCTTGATTACAACAGCAAATATCACCATGCAATTTGGGGCAAAGCCCTTATTCGAAAACATTTCAGCAAAATTTGGCAACGGCAATCGCTACGGCCTGATTGGTGCCAATGGCTGTGGTAAATCCACTTTTATGAAAATACTTGGTGGTGATCTCGAACCAACTTCAGGAAATTTTACCATTGATGAAAATGAAAGCCTTGGTAAATTAGGTCAGGATCAATTCGCTTTTGAAGAATATACAGTTTTAGATACCGTTATTATGGGTGATGCGCGTCTTTGGGAAGTTAAACAGGAACGTGACCGTATTTATTCTTTGCCCGACATGAGTGAAGAAGAAGGCATGAAAGTTGCCGAACTTGAAGTTGAATTTGCTGAACTTGATGGCTACACCGCAGAGTCTCGTGCTGGTGAATTATTATTAGGTCTTGAGATCCCTGAAGAACAACACTCAGGCTTAATGAGTGCCGTTGCTCCAGGTTGGAAATTACGTGTCTTACTAGCTCAAGCCCTGTTTGCTAATCCTGATATTCTGTTACTTGATGAGCCTACCAATAACCTTGATATTAATACTATTCGTTGGTTAGAAAAAATTATCAACGAGCGAAAAAGCACAATGATCATCATTTCGCATGATCGTCACTTTCTTAACAGTGTTTGTACGCACATGGCTGATCTTGATTATGGTGAACTACGTCTGTTCCCGGGTAATTATGATCAGTATATGACTGCCGCAACTCAATCTCGTGAACAACTACATGCAGACAATGATAAGAAAAAGGCACAAATTGCAGAACTACAGTCATTTGTAAGTCGTTTTTCCGCAAATGCATCTAAAGCAAAACAAGCTACCTCACGAGCCAAGCAACTCGATAAAATTCAACTGACGGAAGTTAAACCTTCAAGTCGACAAAGTCCTTTTATTCGGTTTGAGCAAGACAAAAAGCTTTATCGAATTGCCTTAGAACTTGATGAAGTAAGTAAGGGGTATGATGGGGAAACATTATTCAGCGGCCTCAACCTGTTAGCTGAAGTCGGTGAACGAATTGCCATTATAGGTCCCAACGGTATTGGTAAAACTACATTATTACGTACTCTTGTGCATGACTTAGCTCCAGACAGCGGAACGGTTAAATGGTCTGAGAATGTCAATATTGGCTACTATGCACAGGATCACTCCGGTGATTTCAGCAATGACATGTCTCTATTTGACTGGATGAGTCATTTTAAAAAACCTAAAGATGACGAACAGTCTGTCCGTTCCATACTAGGCCGTATGTTATTCTCACAAAGCGATATTGATAAATCTATAACTAAAATTTCTGGTGGTGAACAAGGTCGAATGATTTTTGGCAAACTCATGATGCAAAGACCTAATATCCTGGTTCTTGATGAACCAACCAATCACCTCGATATGGAATCTATTGAAGCATTAAATCTTGCGTTAGAAAATTACCCTGGTACATTAGTTTTCGTCAGTCACGATAGAGAATTTGTATCCTCATTAGCAACACGTATTATTGAGCTATCACCAACTGGCATTAATAATTATAGCGGTACTTATGAAGAATACTTACGAAGCCAGGCAACTGACTAAAGTAACCAAAGGGCCAGGAAAATGAAACTACTTATACGTAATCTTGCAAGAACAACAACAGAAGCAGAACTTAAATCTCTATTCGAACCTTTTGGCAGTGTACAGTCCTGCACATTGGTTTTGGATAAAGAAACCGGTGAATCTAAAGGCTTTGGTTTTGTAGAAATGCCTAAACAAGGTGATGCCAAAGCGGCAATGAAAAGCCTCAATGGTAAAGATATAGCGGGTAGTAAAATTCGCGTTAAAAAAGCTGAAGCTAAATAATTTTAACTTATTATGTCTGAAGAGGAGTCTAAAAAAATCCGTAAGCAAGACCCACTACATGGCATAACACTTAAAATGATAGTTTCTCAGCTTGAAGAAAAGTATGGCTGGGAAGAGCTAGGCAAGCGAATCAACATTAAATGCTTTACCAATGATCCCAGCCTCAATTCCAGTCTTAAATTTTTACGCAAGACTCCCTGGGCTAGAGAAAAAGTTGAAGCTCTTTATTTGAAAACAATGGCTAAATAGATAAAAACATTACTTAGGACTGCCAAACTCATCCCCCATGGTATTAATAATACCTCGCATAATTTCTATAAAAGTATCTATACCTTCCTGATTCTCATGCTTTCTACAATCATTCATTGCAGATATCGCAATATTAATCGCAGCATGATAATTGCCTTTATCTACAAATTCCTGAACTCTGCTTATTTCTGTATTAACGTCCATTTCAAATACCTCCAGAAATTATTCACCACACTTCAATTTTAGTTTGTAATTATCAGATAGATAGCGGATAAGCTTAATAAGAGCATGAAATTTAATGTTCAAAAAGCGACTATTCAGAAATAAAAATTAAAACCATAAAATAGATGCTTTTAAATTAGTTTTAGAGAAACAATTTATATAACTAACAATTCCGTTTAAAAAGTTAATACCTTGTCACTTTCTTTAACCATTACATAAAAGTCCTGCATTGATCCGGTTGAACATTGCAGATCATCTTTAAGTTCCGGCATGGTATCTTTACGTGTTTCACAACAAACTCCGCAACCTATTATTTTTCCACCTTCATCTTCAAACAATTGCATTTGTTCTTCAATATCAAACTTTAGAGAATTAATTGATGCAGCCTCTACACCTTTTCCCATTAAAAACACCATCGTTTCATCTTCATAAATTCGACAGGTGTTTGCAAAGCGAAATGCATTCCAAATTGTTTCTGCATCATTTGAATAAATTATTACGGCTACTTTCATTTAAGTTATCCTGCACCTCTAATGGCATGACATTAATCGACTACTATTTTAATTTAGATATAGGTTTACTATAAAGATAGCGCCACCTTGCGGACTGTTTTCAGCCCATATTGCACCATTATGTTGATTTAATATTTCACGGCATATTGATAGGCCAAGACCTGTGCCACCCGCCCCGCTATCAGTACGACTTGATTGAATAAATTTATCAAACACTGATTCAAGCTCATTTTCAGGAATACCGGGACCATGATCATGAACTTGTAACTCGATCATTTCGTCGGTTTGATTGATCACTACATTAATGTCATTTTTATCCGTTGAAAATTTTACTGCATTACTTATGATATTTCTGACTACTTGCTTAATACGCATTTCATCCATGTTCATGCTTTTGATATTATTTTTAATCTCGATATTAATTTTAATATCTCTGGCACTAGCCACGGCTTCAAATTCTTTAACGACTTCTTTAACAAGCACATCAAATTGTATTGGTATAGCATCAAAAACTACTTTGCCGGCATCCAGCTTAGCCACATCTAATAAATTATCAACCAGCGCTAATAGAATTTCTCCACCATGATATATTTTATTAAAAAAATCGGATGCTTTTTCAGTATCAAATTGTTTATCAGGATCCGCGCCACATTGAGAAAACCCCATAATTGTATGTAACGGAGTGCGTAACTCATGCGACATATTTGCAAGAAATTCTGTTTTAACTTTATTTGATTCTTCCGCGGCAATTCTTGCCTGCTCAATTTCTGTAATATCAACAAATGTCTCTACAGAAAAAATATCTTCATCTTCTCCTTCACTAATGACAGAGCAACGCATTAATGTTTTCTTTTCACCTGTCCAGCTAACAGCATTAACCTCTTCAGGTATTGTTATTTCCGTTATATGCTCACTCACACATGAAGCTGTATAAAATCGGTTGCTGGACATACCGATAGCAGTAGAAGCTTTTATATCAAGAATTGCCGCACCACTATTATTGATCTGTATGATGTTTTTCTGCTTATCCAGAATCATCATGCCTACAGGGCTATTGTCAAACAAAGCCGTTACAAGGCTGAATGTATTTTTTAGTTTGCTGTTAAGCGCAGAAATTTTCTCACTCAGAATAGATTTTTCTTCAATAAAATAATTCGTCAAACGCTTAACATCGGCTTCAACCAATACAAGTGCTCCCTTACATTTACCTGCTTGTATAATTGGTCTGATATTAACCTTATAGGGAATTAGCTGATCAACAGAGCTACCCTTCACCGCTTTATTTAAAATCTTTGCTTTTTTATCGCTAATAGTTGAAAGAACTGCCTGGGCGACTCCTCTAAACAACCCATTTAATTGTTCAAGAGTCGGTAATGCTTCATCCTTATTTAGCAGGTTGTGAAGTGCTTTGTTGGCATACAAAACAGCTGAAGATTCATTGAATAATATAATTGGCGTGGCCTGAATATCCATAATCCAGGCATATTGATTAATATATTCCGTTATATCTGACTCTAGCTCAAGTTGTTCACTTAAATGCATCATAATTTTAGCGGTCTTCCTTTACCCACAACTCTCCTGACACGATCTCAATAAATGTATAATTCAAGTATATAAAAGTTAAAAGTTACTTACACTATATCAGCCTAAATAATCTTATTATTTTAATATATGAGGAAATTTCAGGGAAATAAAATAAGGCTAATGTGTTATGACATTAACCTTTTAATACTTAGGGAAAATGGGGTGGCTGACGGGGCTCGAACCCGCGACGACCGGAATCACAATCCGGGACTCTACCAGCTGAGCTACAGCCACCATTGTACTGGTACTTGGCTCACCTAATGAATATGGCGCGCCTGGCAGGACTCGAACCTGCTACCCTCGGCTTAGAAGGCCGATGCTCTATCCGGATGAGCTACAGGCGCAGAAAGT
>DAOVYB010000087.1 GCA_030635835.1 Gammaproteobacteria bacterium | reverse complement strand
CTCACAATAAAGTACATGATCAACTCAGTGAAGAAGAGCTGGAAGAAATGTCAAAACCCGTTGCAGAGAATAAACGTCCCATTGCTCCGCAGTGGCAGGTATTTATTGATAATGGTGGTAAGTTAGTTAGTAAAAAAGAGGATACTAACGCTGAAGAAGCAAGTACGCCTGAAAAGGGTGAAGAAGCAAAACCTGTTGAAGTTTCGACAGCTACCGTAAAACAAACTAAGTCATCGTCAAGTTCAAAAATTAACTGGACGGGTGTTCAAGCAGCAGAAGTTGTCATGTTCTTCCCTGGTCAGGCTTCAATGGAATGGGTAATGAAAGGCAGTGACCACGGTGGTAAACGTGCCATTATGACCGGTGATCGTTGTTTTGATTGTCATGAAGAAGAAGAAGTGGATATTGGTGAGAAGATTATCTCAGGTGAAATACTTGAACCCACTCCAATTCCTGGAAAACGTGGCAGCATTGCGATGAAAGTGCAGGCGGCGCATGATGCCAATAATCTCTATATGCGCTTCCAGTGGAATGACGCTAAACATGCTCCTGTCCCCTTTGTTTCTGGCGGTAAAATGGATCCAAAGAATCCAATGAAACTGGCGGTTATGTTAACAACAGATAGTGAAGAAAACCCTAAGGTTGAATTTGCTGAACGTGCCGGTTGCTGGCAGAGTTGTCATCATGATGTGAATAACATGCCTCATCAACCGGATAAAGCATTATTGAAATCAAGTCCTCAGGCCAAGCAACTCGACCTCAGTGGTGGCTTCACTAAATACCTGAAAGAAAGCCGGACTGCGATTGAAATTGAAGGTAAAAATAATAAAAAGCGTGGTGGCTGGGATAAGCTGAAGAGTAAGGCTGAAATAGAGGCTTTATTGAAAAAAGGTTCATTCATGGACTTGTTACGCTATAAGTCAGGCACGGGTGAGTCAGAAGATGGATATATTCTTGCTGAACGAGTCATGACAGGTGGTCAGGGTGTTAGCTTTACCGGTAGTTTAAAAGGTGGTGTCTGGACAGTAGAAATGACACGTAAACTGACTTCTGACAAGCTTGGTGATATTAGTATGGCGACAGACCAAATGTATAATATTGGTTTTGCCATTCATGATGATTACTCTAATAGTCGTTTCCATCATGTTTCATTAGGACTCAAGTTAGGCTTTGATGATGAAGATGCGGAAATAAATGCAGTAAAAAAATAGCAGTAACTGATTCACAGTAAACTACATACAAAAGCCACAGGACTAATGTCCTGTGGCTTTTTTTGTGTATACTCAAGTTTAATTTTTGATTCTTTTTGGATAGTTTAAGGATAAAAAAATGAAATTTAAATTATTGCTTATGTTAGTAACGCTAACCGTGTTTAGCCAGAGTGCAGTAGCAGGTGGAGATAATAAAAGTAGCGCTAATCCACTTGTGATCATTAAAGATTTTAAATTCATACCTCAGGAAATTACGATTAAACGGGGACAAAAAATTACCTGGGAAAATAGAGAAAAACGTCAGTATCATAGTGTCTGGTTTGAAGCGCGGGGTGAAGAGGAGCCGGATGATTATTTATTTTCTGGTGATACCTATAAGCGTATATTTAATAAAGTGGGAACCTTCCCTTATCGTTGTGGACCTCATCCAAAAATGACGGCTACAGTACACGTAATTGACTAAGATATATGAAGAACAAATCTATCAAACTCAACAACTCTGTTTTATTTAAGTTTACTTTTACTGCTCTGTTCTTTTTAGGCCTTTTATCCACGAAGTTGTTGTTTGCTCAAACAGCAGCTAATACTGACGCTACAAAATTATTTAAAACTCACTGTGCCGAATGCCATAATGCGCAGCGTCTGGGTGGAGTAGGACCAGCTTTACTGCCTGAAAACCTCAAATATTTACGCAAGCCTGCCGCGATTAAAGTCATCCGAAATGGCCGCTCATCCACGTTGATGCCTGCTTTTAAAGACAAGTTGGGTGATAAAGAAATACAGTCTCTTGTTGAGTTTATCTATACCCCGTTAGAAAAAATACCTGATTGGGATATGGCGAAAATTAAAGCCAGTCACATTATTCATAATAAGCAAAGCAGCCTGCCCAATAAGCCATTATTGAATGTTAAGGATCAGCTTAATTTATTTTTAGTGGTGGAAAAGGGAGACCACCATGTCACTCTTCTTGATGGTGATACGTTTGAACCTGTACATCGATTTAAATCAAGATTCTCATTATACGGAGAACCACAATTTTCACCCTCTGGTCGTTATGTTTATCTTTCTTCACGTGATGGCTGGATCAGTAAATATGATATCTATAATTTAAAACGGGTTGCAGAAATTCGTGTCGGTATTAATTCACGTAATCAAACACTGTCTGCAGATGGGCGATACCTGTTGGTTGCAAATACTTTACCTCACACCATGGTGTTACTTGATACACGAGATCTCAGACCTATCAAACTTTATGATGTTAAAAATATTGAAGGAAAATCATCACGAGTAAGTGCGGTTTATACCTCTCCACCGACTATGAGTTTTTTTGCAGCATTAAAAGATATTCCTGAGTTATGGGAAATATCTTATGCCGATGAACCTCCACATGGATTTGGTATGTGGATGCATGATTATCGCGTTGACTCGGGTGAAAATACAAAAACGCAGCCTTTCCCCTTAAGACGTATTCCCGTAAATGATTATCTGGAGGATTTATTTTTTGATGAAGACTATATCTCTATTGTTGGTGTGACCCATGCAGCTAAGGGACAAGTTGTCGACATGGATGTAAGAAAAGCCATTGTGCCTAAATTAGACTTACCCGGTAAACCTCATTTTAGTTCCGGGGTTAGTCTGGATTATAAAGGTCGCAAGGTATTGGCTGTGCCGAACTTTAGAAAAGGTATTATTAGTGTTCTTGATATGGAAAGCTGGAAACTGGTTAAAGAAATTAAAACGCTGGGTCCGGGTTTTTATCTGCAGACGCATAAAAATTCACCTTACATCTGGACAGATGTATTTTTTGGTCCTAACAAAGATGCAATGCATGTTATTGAGAAGTCTAGCCTTGAAATAATAAAAACTCTGCGACCTGTGCCGGGTAAAAAATCAGCTCATGTCGGATTTAGCCGAGATGGCAAATATGCTTTAGTGAGCATTTGGGACAAAGAGGGGGCAGTCGTTGTATATGATGCGGTAACGCTAAAAGAAATAAAACATATCCGAATGATTAAACCTTCGGGAAAATATAATGTGTATAACAAAACGCGCTATATAATTGAGAAATAATATTAGTTCACACCTTTTTTAATTAAGAAATCACTGTATTTTTGATCGGTACCATTGATGTGGTTAATCAACCAATCCTTAAGAAAATTAACCGCATTACTCATTGCGGTATCACGATCTTTCTCATATTCAGATAATACCTCTTCAACATGTTTAACCATTTTTTCATGTTGTGCCTTATGCGGTTCATAATCAGGGTAACCGTTATCTTTCATTAAGCCTTCTTCAAAAGCGAAATGTGTTTTTGTATAGTTAACCAGTTCATCAAGGGCTTCGCGCTCAAATTCTTGACCTGTTGAATAATCCACAGCAGTTTGCAATTGGTTGATCAGACTTAGAAGTTTTTTATGTTGGAGATCGATAGAATCAAGACCAACACTGTATTCATCCTTCCATTCAACATAATTTCTGTCGGAGAGTTTTCTGTGAGCATAGGGGATTCCCAACAGCGCAGCGATTAATAACCAGGTTAAGGGACTACCTGGTCCAGCTACGAGTCCTAATATCGCCGCAATTATCAGGGTCATGATAAGTACTGATACACCGAACATACACATTCGTTGATTTCGACATCTATTTAGCTTCATGGTGAACTCTCTATAATATTCTATAAATTTTATTTATATATCTGATTAAATTTATTTATTAGTTGTTTGCTTTCTGTGCTCAGTATTATTGGCAACTTAGCCATTGAATTACTTACATAATCTTCATTTATTTATCATGAAATCCATGATATTTAAGTATGTCACACTATAATTTTTTATTGCATTTATATCTATTTTTAACAGAATATACTTTGGTATTGGTTGACCTAAATCAAGGTATAAATTAGTTATAAGTAATAATTTTATATTCTCTGAAAAAGAGCAATATTTTTCAACTATTCTGATATTAAACATGAAGTTACATTATCTGAGGTAATGCAATGAATCAGTCAAGAAAAGTTTACTTAGTTGGCACTGGCCCGGGTGATCCTGAATTATTAACCGTCAAAGCATTGCGTCTAATACAGAATGCGGATGTCGTTATTTATGATCGATTGGTGTCAGACGCTATTCTTGAACAGATTCCTGCTGGTGTGACTCAAATCTATGTCGGCAAACAATCGGGTAATCATACCTTGCCACAAGATGAAATTAATCAGTTATTACTAAACCTTGCAGAAAGTGAGCGTACGATAGTTCGATTAAAGGGGGGAGACCCCTTTATTTTTGGTCGCGGCAGTGAAGAAGCCTTATTGTTGGCGAACAATGGTATTAAGTTTGAGATTGTGCCCGGAATAACTGCGGCTTCCGCTTGTACAACCTATGCTGGAATACCTTTAACACATCGTGGATTGGCTCAAGGCGTACAAATTGTAACGGGACATAGTCAATCCGATAAGCCGCTTGAATTAGATTGGAAAGCACTTGCTGATGCAAATAAGACCGTTGTTATTTATATGGGATTTGCCAATAGAGAATTAATCAGTAATAAACTTATCGAAGCGGGACTGGATAAAAATACACCTGCTGCAGCTATTCAAAACGGTACAACGGGCAACCAAAAACGTATACTAAGTTCCTTGAGCAGACTTGCTGAAGATACATCAATGTTACAAGCGCCGGTTATATTTGTTATTGGCAAAGTCGTTTCGCTTGCTGATCAGTTAGACTGGTTTGTAACAGAAAATGCTATCGATGGTGACTTTACTGTTAATGAGCAGTCATTACATGGTTAAATAAATGCTTCATAAATTTAATATTATATTTTTAATATTTACTCTCACCACAATATTTTATAGCTCAGTTAATGCTAAAGATGTTGTAATGATCTCTAAACAGCGAATAGCAGAATTAAAAAACTTACTCATTCAGGATTGTGGTTCATGTCATGGTATGACATTAAAAGGCGGGCTTGGGCCAGCCTTAACACCTGATGTGCTGAAGGATAAATCACGAGAAATGATTGAAGTAACAATTGCTAATGGTCGACCAGGAACGCCAATGCCACCATGGAATAATTTATTAACAAAGCAGGAAATTAACTGGTTGGTTAATACTTTATATGCAGGCATCAATAATGAGTAAGTTTAAAACATTAATCTTGCTCGTATTTACAGTTACGCTGTTAAGTGGCTGTAATAGCTTGCGCGGTACCGGTGATTTAGGTGTTGTTATTGAACGGGCAACTGGAAGTGTGCAGATCGTTGATACAACAAATTGGGTTTCATTAATGCAAGTGAATGGTCTGGGTGATTTGTCTCATGCCTCTATTGTTTATTCTCGTGATGCCCGTTACGCCTATGTCTTTGGACGTGATGGTGGCTTAAGTAAAGTTGATATTTTAAATGGTGAAATTAGTGACCGT
>DAOVYB010000013.1 GCA_030635835.1 Gammaproteobacteria bacterium | reverse complement strand
GCAAATGCAAGCTGGAAGTCGAGAGATACAGGAAATTCCATTTCTCCCATACAACGCTGGCAAATGAGTTTGGTATCAGTTTTAATTTGCCCTGTTAATAAAACAACACGGTTTATATCGACCGAAAACTCCACATCAATAAATACTTCACCCTCACTGGAAGAAAGCGCAGTGATAAGTCGCTTCATCTGCTTAAGGGGAATTTCCCCCTGTAGGTGTTCTTCTCTCGTCGCAAGACGAAATGGATCCACTTCCAGCGGTAGTCTTTGATGTTGCCCTGACATAGGCGGCGGATTGTATCGGGGTGATACCCTCCTGTCAAAAATAAGTGTCAAAAAACCCTTAATAATCCGCCTGTTCCGTGATATTTGTCTAATATTTAACCATACAATAATTTCTCAGGAACTTGACAGCAGGCTGGCATTTTCATACATAGGTATTAGAATACTAATCTAACAAATATCTGCCTATTTCCATAAAAACACTAAGGCTATAAATACGAATGATAAAAAAACTGTTAATCGCAAATCGAGGTGAAATCGCTGTTCGCATTGTTCGTGCCTGTGCAGAAATGGGCATTAAATCCGTTGCTGTTTATGCAGAAGCAGATCGGTATGCATTGCATGTAAAAAAGGCCGATGAAGCATATAGCCTGGGTCCTGATACGGTTGCGGGTTACCTTAATGCCCATCATTTGGTTAATATTGCCGTTTCCACAGGTTGTGACGCATTACATCCCGGATATGGTTTCCTTTCAGAAAACCCGGAACTGGCTGAAACCTGTCAGCGACGTGGCATTTACTTTGTTGGGCCAGAAGCGGAAACGATTCATAAGCTAGGCGATAAAACGATTGCAAGACAAACCATGACTGCAGCGGGTATTCCGGTCACACCGGGCAGTAATGATAATGTCGCAAATATTAGTGAAGCTCAGGAAATAGCTAAATCCATAGGCTATCCGGTGATGCTAAAAGCCACTTCAGGTGGCGGTGGCAGAGGTATTCGTCGCTGTGATAGTGAAGAAGAGCTAAACCGAAACTACCCGCGAGTCATTTCAGAAGCTGAAAAAGCATTTGGTAATGCTGAAGTTTTTATCGAAAAATTTATCGCTGATCCTCGTCATATCGAAGTTCAGGTATTGGCAGATCATCACGGTAACGTCATTCATTTATTTGAACGAGATTGTTCAATCCAGCGCCGACATCAAAAACTCATCGAAATAGCCCCTTCTCCGCAATTAACCGATGAACAACGCAATTATATTGGTGATCTGGCTGTTAAAGCTTGTTTGGCAACCAATTACAGGAATGCCGGTACGGTAGAGTTTTTGCTCGATGAAAATAATAATTTCTACTTCATGGAAATGAATACGCGGTTACAGGTTGAACACACTATTACTGAAGAAATTACCGGAATAGATATTGTACAAGAGCAAATCCGCATCGCTTCAGGTTTAAAACTGCGATATCAGCAATCGGATATATCACGTCGAGGGTTTGCAATGGAGTTTCGGATTAATGCCGAAGACCCAAAAAATGATTTCTTACCCAGTTTTGGCAAAATCACACGTTACTTTGCAGCAGGTGGACCCGGTGTTCGCACAGATGGTGCAATTTATAGTGGTTACGTTATTCCACCCTACTACGATTCAATGTGTGCAAAGCTGGTAGTATGGGCGATGGACTGGGATTCATTAATCGATCGTTCACGTCGAGCACTGAGAGATATAACATTACATGGTGTAAAAACCACGATACCTTATTATATAGAGATCCTGGCTTCAGCAGATTTTCAAACCGGTAAATTTAATACCGGCTTTGTTGATAAACATCCAGAACTTATTAATTATTCCGTTAAACGTTCTTCACGAGAAGTAGCAGCAGCCATTGCTGCTGCACTTGCCGCAAATGCGGGTATATAAACCTTAAGGATTTTAAACAATGTCAAAGGTCAACATTACCGATACTATCTTGCGTGATGCACATCAGTCTCTTATTGCAACGCGAATGCGCACGGAAGATATGTTACCCATTTGCGAACGCCTCGATAAAATTGGTTACTGGTCACTGGAAGTCTGGGGTGGTGCAACCTTTGATTCTTGTGTTCGTTTTTTAAAAGAAGATCCATGGGAACGTTTACGTTTACTTCGAAAAGCTTTACCAAATACTCGCTTACAAATGTTATTGCGCGGACAAAACCTTTTAGGTTACCGGCATTATGCGGATGATGTTGTTCGTGCCTTTGTTAAGCAATCAGCAGAAAATGGTATAGATGTATTTCGTATTTTTGATGCGATGAATGATTTGCGTAATTTGGAAACATCCATTGAAGCTGTTAAAGCGGCAAAAAAACATGCGCAAGGCACACTTTGTTATACAACCAGTCCCGTTCATAACCTGGACTATTTTATTAACATGGGGCGTGAACTGGAAAAAATGGGCTGTGACAGTGTTGCAATTAAAGACATGGCTGGACTTCTCACGCCGGATATTACTGCAAAACTGGTTAAAGCGCTGGTTTCCGAAATTAATATTCCTATTCATCTTCACTCACACGCAACTGCCGGCCTTGCCAGTATGTGCCAGTATAAAGCAGCAGAAAACGGCATTTTTGCAATTGATACTGCTATTTCTTCATTCTCGGAGGGTACCAGTCATCCACCAACTGAAAGTATGGTGGCGGCATTTAAAGATACCGAATTTGATACCGGCTTGGATCTTGTTGCTTTACAGGAAATTGGCTTTTACTTTTATGAAGTACGAAAAAAATATCATCAGTTTGAAAGTGAATTTACCAGTTTAGATACCCGTGTTCAGGTTAACCAGGTACCGGGTGGTATGATTTCAAATTTATCTAACCAGCTTAAAGAGCAACATGCTCTACCGCGAATGAATGAAGTACTAAATGAAATTCCTCTTGTACGAAAAGAACTCGGTTACCCTCCCCTGGTGACACCTACATCACAAATAGTCGGTACACAAGCCGTGTTAAATGTTATTGGTGGTGAGCGTTATAAAACGATAACTAATGAAGTAAAACTTTATTTACAAGGGCGATACGGTAAAGCACCTGGTAAAGTGAGTCCGCAAGTTCAACATATGGCAATTGGAAATGAAGATGTGATTGATTGTCGTCCAGCAGACTTACTTAAAGACGAGATGGATAAGTTACGCAAAGAAATTGGCACACTCGCACATAATGAAGATGATGTTTTAACCTATGCGATGTTCCCCGATATTGGACGTACATTCTTAGAAGAAAGGGATAAAGGAAAACTTATTCCTGAAGCGCTTGAACCTGCGAATATGGATAGTAACGGTCACAATGTTGCAACGGAATTTAATGTCACTATTCATGGTGAAACTTATCATGTCGGTTTAACCGGTGCAGGTCATCGTACAAATGATATGCGTCCCTACTATTTAAGTGTTGATGGCGTGCCTGAAGAAATTATGGTTGAAACATTAACAGAACTTGATCTTGATGCTACAGGAGATCAACCACGTAAAACATCTGCAAGTGGAAAACGTCCCCGTGCTACTGAGCCCGGCCATGTTACAACATCCATGCCCGGTGTCATTGTTGAAGTGTTAGTCAACATAGGTGATGAAATTAAAGCCGGAGATCCTGTATTAATTACTGAAGCTATGAAAATGGAAACTGAAATTCAGGCCGCTATATCAGGTATAGTAAGTGCAATAAACGTTGTTAAAGGTGATAGTGTAACGCCCGATGAAACACTGGTAGAGATACAATAATATAAACCAACAACATGCCGATATATAAAAGTCAAAAGAATTGAACCACACTATAGAACCGCTACGCGTTTCGTTCAGTACTTCCTGAACTCGCTTTGCTTGTTCTGGTCGCAAGGACGCGGAGGTACACAGAGTTTTCTTTAGTACTATTTTTTCCTCTGTGAACCTCCGTGTCCTCTGTGGTAGTATTCTTTTTTTAAATTTAATATTAGTCAAATCATGAAACTCATTCTCGCTTCAACATCTCCTTTTCGTAAAGCTATCTTAGATAAACTCGATATTGAGTTTGATACTGTTTCACCTAAAACAGATGAAACCGCATTAGAAAATGAAACACCTAAACAACTTGTTGAGCGTTTATCCATTGCTAAAGCCAAAGCCGTTGCTGATAATAATGAAAATGCTTTAGTTATCGGTTCTGACCAGGTTTCCGTTATAAACAATGAAATTATTGGTAAACCACATACGCATGAAAATGCGATAAAACAGTTACAAAATGCTTCAGGTAAAACGGTTACTTTTTATACCGGGCTTTGCCTGTACAATTCTGCTACTCATCAATACCAATCTGAAGTTGTCCCTTTTGATGTGGTCTTCCGCAACCTTTCTGATCAGCAAATTGAGAGTTATCTAAAAAAAGAAGAACCATATAATTGTGCAGGCAGTTTCAAATCAGAAGCATTAGGGATAGTTTTATTTGAAAAACTTCAGGGCGATGATCCCAATACCTTGATGGGCTTGCCTTTAATTTGCTTGGTTAAGATGTTAGAAAATGAAAATTTTTTAATTTTATAACTCTATATTTTAAAAAGTATAATTCACTGAAAGTGGTGAGATAGATTTGTTTTAATTAAAAGATATAACTACCAAAAATAAAGGGAGCACACATGCTCCCTTTTTGTTTATTGAATATTAAAATTACGCTCAAATATACTTGCCATAGCAACACCCAGTCGATCAGCAAAACGATCTAAATAATTAGGACGTGGCGTATAATCAATGATTTTTTCTGCTTCAACTATTTCCCGTGCAACAAAACTACTGCTACCTAAGCCATCAGTTAATCCAAGTGCTACACTTTCTTCACCTGTCCAGACAAGTCCCGTAAATAATTTTTCATCATCAACCAGACGATTGCCGCGCCCTTCTTTTACCGTGTTGATAAATTGTTTATGTATTGTACCTAGTAATGCTTGTATATGTTCTTTGTCTGATTTTTTAACATCAGAAAATGGGTCAAGAAAACCTTTACTTGTCCCTGCAGTATATAAACGACGTTCTATGCCTAATTTTTCCATCGCTTTAGTAAAACCAAAGCCATTCATTAATACACCTATTGAACCAACGACACTTGCTTTGTCCGCATAGATTTCATCTGCAGCGGCAGCAATGTAATAACCACCTGATGCACACATATCAGAGATGACCGCATAAACTTTTTTATTTTTATGTTTTGTGCGAAGACGTTTAATTTCATCATAAACATAACCTGCCTGAACAGGACTGCCACCCGGACTGTTAATCCGCAAAATAATTGCTTTAGATTTTGGTTCTTTGAATGCAGCACGTAAGCCCTGAATTATATTATCTGCGCTGGCTTCTGCTCCATCTGCAATAACTCCTTGTACATCAACCAAAGCAGTGTGTTCACTTGCCTTACCTAAATTAGTAGTACCATCAGATGATGAAAAAGCCATGATCATCAGGATAAGTAAATAAACAAAGAAAAGAGCTTTAAAGAAAATCCCCCATCTACGAGAGCGGCGCTGTTCATCAACTGCTGCAAATGCAAGTTTACTAATAACATCTGCTTGCCATTCTTCTTTGTTTTTATTTTCATCCGTCATGATGAGTTTTTCCTTTATGCTGTAACTTTAGAAAGAATATAGTGAGTTTAACTTAATAGCCAGTGCTGTAAGTATTAAATATTATTAACACAGGCTAACGGTTTACAATCAAGCAAGCGCTGTTTATCGTGTACACCATAGGTTACCCCAACTGCGTGCGCCGCTGCGTTATTGGCCATTTGCAAATCATAATCGGTGTCGCCAATCATAATCGTTTCATTTGCTTCAACTCCGTACCAATCAATAATATCCAGCAGCATTTGTGGATGTGGTTTTGAATGAGATTCATCTGCACAGCGAGTGATTGGAAAATAATCCCCTAACCCTGTTTCATTAAGCACTTTATCTAAACCATGACGTCCTTTTCCTGTCGCTACCGCCAGATAATAATCTTGCGAATGCAATGCTTCTATTAATTCACGCGCACCTGAAAACAATTCACAGGGTTCTTTTTCCTGATTAAAAAAGTGTTCACGGTAACGAGAGGTCAATGAATTTAATTCAGAGTCATTTGCTTCCGGACATAAAACACTCAGCGCTTCACGTAAACCGAGTCCTATGATGTTTTTTATTTCATCATCACTTTTTTGTGGTAATTCAAGATCTGTCAGTGCCGTTTGTAAACATGCAACAATATGAGCGGCAGAATCCATTAAGGTTCCATCCCAATCAAAAACAATGAGTTTAGACTGATGATTCATAATGATATTTTCAACTTATGTAAAACATTAATTAGCGCTTCATCAAGAGGCGCTTCTATATTTATTGCTATGTCTTCACCTGTGTCAGGATCGGGCAAGTGGAATTTAAGAGAAAACGCATGCAGAAACAAACGTTTTAAACCTTTTGTTTTTAAAAAACGGTTAAATTCGTCATCACCGTATTTATCATCACCAGCAATAGGGTATCCAAGGTGCTGTGCATGCACACGGATTTGATGAGTACGACCAGTATCAAGCTTTACTCTCATTAAACTCGCTTCTCCTCCTACAGAATGGGGAATAAACTGAGTTCGAGCCTCTTTGCCTTTAGGGTCTACAAAAACCAGTCGTTCACCTGAGCGAACCACATTTTTTAATAAAGGGGCATTTACCCACTGACTTCGCCCTTTCCATTGACCTTTTAGCAAGGTTAAATATTGTTTATCCATGCTGCCTTCACGCAATTGTTCATGCAACCGTCTTAGGGCGCTGCGTTTTTTGGCGATTATCAGGCAGCCTGAGGTATCTCGATCCAAACGATGAACCAGTTCAAGTTGTTTATCATTTGGGCGAAGTTCACGAAGTGCCTCGATAAGGCCATAACTGAGGCCACTTCCTCCATGAACCGCTAATCCAGAAGGCTTGTTTAGCACTAAAATTCGCTTATCTTCATATAAAATACGCGATTCAATCAACTTTAGAACTTTATCGGAGGCTTTACCTGGTGCTTTTTTGTCTGGCTGACGGACAGGTGGAATACGGACAGTATCCCCTTCTTTAAGACGATATTCAGGTTTAATTCTGCCTTTATTTACCCTGACCTCACCTTTGCGCAAAATACGGTAAACGAGGCTCTTCGGTACTCCCTTAAGTTTGCATAATAAGTAATTATCGATACGTTGACCTGCATGATCGACGCTTATCTCGACAAATTCGACTTTTGCAACCTGAGTGAGTGGTTGAGTTTGTTGTTCTGATGACATTTGCGCATTGTAACAGCATTGTGTCTAGTTGAAACAAGCATTGATGCTTCAAGCTAACACTGGTATATTGCCTACAAGTGTTTGGAATTACACACAAAATTTTTCCGGTCTGCGCCTCACTTAGCTTGTTGTTTAAAGAGCGAGAAACAGCAGATTAGAAACACTGGATACAGAGTTTAGAAACATGCGAATTTTCGCATGTTGATAGAAACAAGAGCTTCGCTAGAATAAAAACATGTTTAGCGGAGATAAATAAAAAATTAACAGCGCTCCCACGGCCAGAATCGAAACAGGCCGGTGGAGACTGAAAGTAAATCAAAACCTGGCGACTCCCTTGGGAGAATTTTCAGGTGCTGAAGTTTTTAACCAGCGGGTTTTGATTCACATACAGTCCAACTGATCGGCTATGCCGAATCAACCCGGTGGTTGAGCGCCAGATAAAGGTTTAAAAATGAAGAGAATGCTATTTAATGCAACTCAGTCTGAAGAGTTGCGTGTTGCGTTGGTTGATGGCCAACGCTTATATGACCTGGACATCGAAACCGCGATTCGCGAAACCAAGAAGTCCAATATCTATAAAGGTAAAATCACTCGGGTTGAAGCCAGCCTTGAAGCTGCTTTTGTCGACTATGGTTCTGAACGTCATGGATTCTTACCCTTAAAAGAAATTTCACGAGTATACTTTAAAGAAGGCGTTGAAGTTTCTGGCCGTGTAAACATTAAAGATGTTGTTCGCGAAGGTCAGGAAATTGTCATTCAGGTTGCGAAAGAAGAACGTGGCAATAAAGGTGCTGCACTAACAACTTTTATTAGTCTTGCTGGCCGCTACTCTGTTTTAATGCCAAACAACCCACGTGCAGGTGGTGTGTCTCGTCGCATTGAAGGTGATGCACGTAGTGAAGCGCGTGATGCTTTATCTGATCTGGATATTCCTTCCGATATGGGTTTAATTATCCGCACAGCGGGGATTGGCAAAAGTGTTGAAGAATTACAGTGGGATTTAGATTATTTATTAAATCTATGGAAATCAATTGATAGTGCTTCAAAAGATCGCCCTGCTCCATTTTTGATTTATCAGGAAAGCAGCTTAATTACCCGAACAATTCGTGATTACTTCCGTAATGATATTAATGAAGTCATTATTGATGAACCGGCAATTTTTGAACAAGCTCGTCAGTTCATGGAACAAGTTATGCCTAATAATCTTCATAAGGTAAAACTTTATGATGATCCTGTTCCATTGTTCACACGCTACCAAATCGAAACCCAAATAGAATCTGCTTTCCAACGTGAGGTACGTTTACCTTCTGGTGGTGCACTGGTTATCGATCATACCGAAGCGTTAATTTCCATTGATATTAACTCTGCCCGTGCAACCAAGGGTGGTGATATTGAAGAAACCGCACTAAATACTAATCTTGAAGCTGCTGATGAAGTCGCTCGTCAATTAAGACTGCGTGATTTAGGTGGCTTAGTGGTTATTGATTTCATTGATATGACACCGGCTAAAAATCAACGTGAAGTTGAAAATAGAATGCGAGACGCTTTAAAAGTTGATCGTGCTCGTGTTCAGGTAGGTCGTATTTCTCGTTTTGGTTTGCTTGAAATGTCTCGTCAGCGTTTACGTTCATCACTGGGGGAATCTAGTCAGCTGGTATGTCCACGTTGTAGTGGTCAGGGTACCATTCGTGGTGTTGAATCAAGCGCACTTTCTATTCTTCGTATTGTTGAAGAAGAATCAATGAAAGAGAAAACAGCACGTATCGTTGCTCAGGTTCCGGTCGATGTTGCTGCTTTCTTGTTGAATGAAAAACGTGAAATTTTATTTGATATTGAAAAACGCCAGAGTATTAAGGTTCTATTGATACCAAACCGTGATATGGAAACGCCTCACTATACTGTTCAACGTATACGTGATGATGAAACATCTGAAGATGCTTCACAAAGTAGCTATAACCTTATTGAAAAATCATTAGATGCTACTTTAGAAAATATTGTTACTCCTGAAACACGTAAAGTAACAAAAGAAGAACCTGTTGTTAAGTCTGTTAGCCCTGCTACACCACGGCCTACAGCAAAAACTGCTCAACCTAATATTTTAGTTCGTTTAATGCGTTTAATATTTGGTACTGGTAAGCCGAAGAAAAAGAAAGCAACTAATAAAGGTCAACGACGTCGTAATAATATTCGTAATCAGAACCGTCAGGGTGGTCAGCAACAACGCCGTCAGGGAAAGACTCAGCAACGCAAAACTACTGAAAACAAACAAAAGCCACAGCAAAAGAAAGCTACTGAAGCTCGCGAAAATAAAGAGAATAAAGATAAACAGCAAGAGAGTAATCAACCTCAATCTCGTCGTGGCAAACGTGGTGGTCGTCGTCGTGGTGGTCGCAATCAAAACGATAATGCAAATACAAACCAGCCAGCTAATCCACAAGCTGCAAATATAGCAGCTTCACCTGCGCAAGCTCAAAATGTAACCGCAGAAAATAAGCCTGCTTCATCTGCACCGGTACAACAACAAGTTCAGAAAACTCCGGCACCGGCTACAAAACCGCAGTCATCTGAAGTTAAAACAGAAGCACCTGTATTTCATGAAACCCCAAAACCAAAAATTGAAAATACTGTAGCTCCCAAACCAGCAATGACACAGATTGAAACAAAAGCAGTTAAAGCAGAAGTTAAACCGAGTGTAAAGCCTGTTGATACAAAAGCAGTAAAAGCAGAAGTTAAACCGACTGTAAAGCCTGTTGATACAAAAGTTGAAGCTGTAAAACCTCAAGCTGTTGTTAAAGAAGTACCAAAGGAAGTCGTAAAAGATAAACCGACTCCGGCTCCAGCAGCTAAGGAAAGTAAAGCCGAGTTACAACAGGTATTTACAAAGTCTAACGACTAAATAAACAAAACCCCATAACAATCATGTTATGGGGTTTTAGTTTTTAGAGCAGAAATCACAACGTATTTAAAATACTATTTTACAACCTTCTTAATTATCGAACACAAATTTATGATGCTTTATCCAATCGATGCATCATACTTATAAGTTCTGCCTCTGATTTACTTAATCCACAAACATTAACAATATCATCAATACTTGCGCCTGTTTTTGCCATGTGAATTGCCTGTTCGTATGGTTGGCTTGATGGGTTGTAGAATTCTACGGGAGCGGCTGTTGCTACCGGCTGTTCTTGTGGAGGGGCTACTACTACAGCAGGATGTTTACGTTGATTCCGTTCTATCTCTAATACACGCCCTCCTACACCGACTGCGGCATTAGCTAATGCACGTAAATCACGTTGTAATGATTGCATTGATAGTGATTGAAGTTCCTGCTGTTTTCTTTGACGCTTTATTGAAAATAAACTGATCATTAAAACAACAACAACAGAGAGCATCAACCATTCGGTTGAATTTAGTATATTGAGATAATGAGTATATTGTTCCATGATTGTTCTCACTTTAATTTATTTCTTAACTATAAAAATTAGAGTTAAGCATATTCATCAATATTTTTACCTGGCCCATCTTCTTTTGCTTCATTTTTATCTTTTTGTTTTTGATTGCGTTGTTTATTTTGAGAAGGTTTTTCTTTCAAGCCAGACTTTTCTATTGGCCGGCTCGGAGGAGCTGGCCACAGGTTAGTTATTTTATCGGATGTACCTATATCTACCATTTTAACTTAAAACGGCATATGCATTGCTTCAATTACAAGGAAGCAACCTCCTGCCATTCCTCACTTGAAAGTAATTTATTAACATCTACTAAAATTAATAACTCATCATCACGACTTGATACGCCTTGAATATATTTTGAACTTTCATCATTACCAACATTAGGGGCTGTCTCAATCTCAGACATTTTTAAATCGACAACTTCTGCAACACTATCAACCAAAATACCAACAACATTATTATCAGCTTCAACAATAACAATTCTTGTTTCGTCACTGGAATCAACATCAGGCAATCCAAAACGTCTGCGAGTGTCAATTACTGTCACTACATTACCGCGTAAATTAATGATACCCAGAACATAATGTGGTGCACCTGGAACAGGAGCAATTTCGTTCATGCGCAATACTTCCTGAACCTGCATAACTTTTATACCGTATTTTTCTTGTTCAAGATGAAACGTGACCCATTGGATAATTGAATCATCATTAATTTCTGCCACATCATTCATTTATTAATCTCCTGTTTCTTTAGACGGTGACGACAATGGCAATTTTCTGACGCACATCCGCCCTCGTTGTTAGATATAGCATTAACTATGCCAAATAGCGTGGATTTTCGTATTTTTCAAAAAATACACTTAATCTGATACGTTATGGCCTTTTTCAAGCATGGCTGAAAATCCTTCACTATTGAGTAATGCACACATATGTTCGATAACTGTTCCCGCTAACCAGCCACGTCTGGTTTTTGACGTTCTCCAGCGTACCTCATCCGGGTGGAGCGTAATAACTTCACCAATATTGTCACAGGCAAGTCCCCAACGATGGTCATCAATTAGTACGATGTGTTTAACGCGCTGTCTTGGGTCTTCTGAGGATAATTGTTGTATTTTATCTGCAGGTAATACCATTCTGGCTGTATCAATAACCGCTATTTTATTATTCAAATGCTGAAGTATGCCCATGTAAAAATCAGCATGCCCCGGCATTTCTGTTACCGAATCGGTCCATTCGATAACACCACATAATTCAACAAGCGGTACAGCTAATTTTAAACCTGCTACCTCAAACAGTAATATTTGAAATGGTTCACTTGCCCAATCAGGGGTTATTGCTGCTGCTTCTTGTTTATCTTTAGTAACAGGAGTCGCTTCTGCTTCTTCGACTAACTCCACCTTTGTTTCAACAATTACCTGCTTCTGGATTTTAATCTCAGGCTTGGTTTGAACTTCCGTTATGGTTTCAGGCATTTCTAATTTAAAATCTGAAACAATTGCACTCGCAGTAGCTATTTCTTCAACTACTTCAACTTCTGTTTGTATTTCAGGCTCAGCAATATCCTGTTTCGCTTCAACTTCAGGTTCACGTAAAAGCGAATCTAAAAATAAAGAAACAGCAAGCTTTTCATCAACCAGGATATTTGAATTATTGGAAGCCATATTATGAACTCACCAGTTTTAAATGAGGTTCTTTATTCTCATTGAGTAATGAAGCCAATAATGCTTCATAAGCTTTCGAACCACGTGTGGATATATTCATCATTGAAATAGGTAGTCCTTGTCGACTTGCCTCTCGAAATTGTGTGTCAACCGGAATAACTGATGGCCATACTTTTTCACCGTATGATTGTCTGAGTACTCGTAAACTTTGTGTAGATGCCCGTGTACGACGATCAAACATTGTTGGAATGATTGTTGATTGTAATGGTTCTTTTCTTGATTTTGAGATCATATCCAGCGTGTTCATCATACGTTCTAAACCTTTTAAAGCCAGGAATTCTGTTTGCACCGGCAATAACAAACTGTTGCATGCAGCTAAAGCATTAACCATTAATATACCTAGCATCGGTAAACAATCGATTAAGACATAATCAAAGTGTTGTTCTATTGATGCTAGTGATTTTTTTAGCACCAAACCTTTTCCTTCTTTTGTGCCCAGCTGCCGATCCAATGTAGCTAAAGCTGTTGATGCGGGAAGAAGTTTTAAGCCTTCGACTTTTGTATCAACTAATACAGGTAAAATCTTTTCGGTGGAGTAATCATCATCTTGAAACAAAGAATATATACTTTGCGCCATATCATCCGGGTTAAAGCCAAAATATGATGTCATTGAACCCTGAGGATCCATGTCAACAACTAATACACGTTTACCCTGTAAGATAAGATGGCCAGCGAGTGATACAGCTGTCGTTGTTTTGCCTACACCACCTTTTTGATTTGCTATTGCCCAAATTTTCACAAGGCACCATCCACATTTATTTTATTATTGTTTGCTGGTGAAATAACATCACTATTCGCAGAGCCCGTTTGACGATCAATTTCTGCAATTCGTCTTGCATTTTTATCTGCCAGAATAACGACTTTTACACGACGGTTTTTTAATCTGCCTTCATCTGTTTGATTACTGGATATCGGTCGAAATTCTGCATAGCCTATTGATGATAAACGTTTGGGATCGACTCCATAGCGAGTAAACAAATGTACTACGCTGGCGGCACGCGCGGCTGAAAGTTCCCAGTTAGAAGGAAATTGATCATTATTAATCGGAACATTATCAGTATGACCTTCAACATCAATGGAATTGGGTAATGTTTTTAATACTCCAGCCAGAAGTTTTAGTGCAGGCAGTGCTTGCTCATTTAACTCGGAATCCGCACTTGAAAATAGAATATTGGTATTCATTTCAATTTCTACCCAAAGCTTGTTTTGTGTGACCTTAATTAAACCGTTATCAATAAGTGGCTGAACTGATTTACTCACAGCTTCAGCGATTTGTTTCATTTCATATTCATAACTGCGTTCTGACTTTGGTAATATTTTAATAGGTTTAATCTGATCAGTAGCTGCTTTAGTACTACTTATTACTTTACTCTCTTTACCAATTTGGATGGGATCCGGTGATTTAGGTGGTACTTTAAATGCTTCATTCATAGTATCAGAAAGCACTCTATACTTACCTTCATTAACTGATGAGATTGCATACATAACAACAAAAAACGCAAATAGAAGTGTTACAAAATCGGCATAAGACACCATCCAGCGATCGGTGTTCTCACATTCATGGGAAATTGATAATCTTCTGGCCATAACTCATACCTGTTAATTATTAGCGTAGAAAACCTAGTAGTTTGGTTTCAATATTACGAGGATTTTCACCTTCGGCAATAGAAACTAAGCCTTCGACAATCATCTCATTAAAATGAGCATCACTAATAACAATGCTTTTTAATTTATTTGCAATAGGTAATAAAACAAGATTAGCTAAAGCAACACCATAAATTGTTGCAACAAAAGCAACAGCTATACCTCCACCTAACTTGCTGGGATCGGATAAATTTCCCATTACCTGTATTAAACCAAGTACAGCGCCTATTATTCCAATAGTTGGGCTATAGCCACCCATGCTTTCAAATACCCGCGCAGCCTGAATATCAAAATTTTCTCGAGTATGGATTTCAACTTCCATAATAGAACGAATTGCTTCTGGCTCACTGCCATCAATTAATAGCTGCAAACCTTTTTAGCAAAAGGATCTTTTTCTGTATCTTCAAGGTTCTCTAAACCTAACAATCCTTCACGGCGTGCGATATTGCTCCAGCTGATTATTTTTCTAATCGCAGCCTCACTATCAAAGTGTGGTGTGATGATTGTCCACCACAACATTTTTATTGCACGGATAAAAATCATCATTGGTGATTGCAACATAACAGCACCTAATGTACCGCCAATAACAATAAGTGCTGCAGGTCCATTCACTAAAGTTGATATTTCACCACCTTCAAGTTGTTGCCCAAGCAAAATGGCAGATAATCCAATCACTAAGCCTAATATTGTTAATAAATCTATTCTCATATTCGTTTGATAATTGCCTGAGCAAACTTATCAATTCCTAATACTTTATCTGCTAATCCGGCATCAACTATTGCCGCGGGCATTCCGTAAACAACACAACTTTGTTCATCCTGAGCCCAAATTTCTGAACCCTGTGCTTTCAATGTTCGTGCGCCTTCTCGACCATCAGCCCCCATTCCGGTTAACACTATAGCAAGTGTTTTATCGGGATAAATATTACTAACTGAACGAAAAGTAATATCAACCGAAGGTTTATAAGTTAAGCTCGGCTCACTATCAATTATTTTAACCACGGCATTACCAGAGCGACTTTCGATTAACATTTGTTTTCCACCCGGGGCAAGTAAAGCAAGCCCAGGTTTTAATTGATCACCATTTTCAGCTTCTTTTACAGTAATTTTACATAATTGATCTAATCGTTTTGCAAATGCAGGGGTAAACGTTGCGGGCATATGCTGAACCATAACAATGGGTGCAGGAAAGTCAGCGGGTAAATCAATAAGCAATTTTTGCAATGCTAACGGACCACCAGTAGAAGTACCTATTGCTAATAAATCAATTTTAGAGGATCTTTTATTACTAACTGTCATTCTTTTTACCGCTAATTCAGCAATAGGTTTTGAAGTGACAGATGGTTTAACTGCAGGTATGATTTTTTGCAGAGTATGTTTTTTCAGTGCAATAGCACGTACACGCTGACAAAGTAATTTTTTTGCTTCATCTCGATCCTGAGATATATCTTCAAAACGTTTAGGCAAAAAATCTAAAGCACCAGCATCAAGGGCATCAAATGTCGCTTTTGCACCTTCAGTAGTCAGTGATGAGAACATGACGATTGGAACAGGATTTGATGCCATAATTTGTTGTGTGGCTTTTATACCATCCATTACTGGCATTTCTATATCCATAGTTATGACATCAGGTTTAAGTTCGACAGCTTTATCGATGGCTTCCTGACCATTAGCAGCATCACCAACTACAGTCAGTAATGGATCTTCTTCTAACATCTCCTTTACCCGACGCCGAAAAAAACCAGAATCATCTACAACAAGGACACGGGTCGGCATTTATAAATCCTCTTTCATAATCTAAACCATTAATTAAAATTTATTAATGATTTTATGCGTACATTTTCATCAGGCCAGGTATATCAAGGATAATTGCAATACCGCCATCACCTGTTATTGTCGCACCGGCTAGTCCAGAGATACCATGTAACATGGCACCTAATGGTTTAATGACCACCTCTTCCTGTCCAATTAATTCATCAACAATAAAGCCAACTTTTTGCGTACCTATATGTACAACAACAACATGTCCTTCTTCTGGTAAAGGTGCATTACTCTCGCCATTAACCAGCCAGTTATTCAAATAGTAAAGAGGTAATGTTTTACCACGAACAAGAACAACTCGTTTACCATCCATAACATTAGTTTTAGTTAAATCCAGATGGAATATTTCATTTACATTTACTAACGGTAATGAAAATAATTGTTCTTTAAGTTTAACCATCAAGGTAGACATAATAGCCAGAGTTAGTGGTACTTTGATGTTTATAATAGTTCCTTTTCCTAACTCCGAATCAATTTCAATCGAACCATTAAGTGAAGCTATACTGGTTTTAACAACATCCATTCCGACACCTCGTCCAGAAATATCAGAAATCTTTTCTTTTGTTGAAAAGCCGGGTGCAAAAATCAGGTTATAACATTCTACATCCGTCAGTCTTGAAGCTGATTCTTTATCAAAAATACCTTTGTTAATAGCAATATTACGTAATACGTCTGCATCCATACCACCACCATCATCAGCGATTGAAAGTAGTATATGATCGCCTTCTTGTGATGCAGATAATGTCACTGTCCCCTGTCGTGGCTTACCAACCATTTCACGGTCTTCCGGCATTTCTATACCATGATCAACAGAATTACGAACTAAATGCACTAACGGATCAGCCAGGGCTTCAACAAGATTTTTATCCAAATCAGTATCTTCTCCCATCATTTCCAAACGAATATCTTTTTTCAAGCTGCGTGCCAAATCTCGCACTACGCGTGGAAAACGTCCGAAGACTTTTTTAATGGGTTGCATCCGTGTCTTCATAACCGACAACTGTAAATCGGCGGTTACCAAATCCAGGTTGGCAATCGCTTTTGACATTTCTTCACTTGCAGCATCTCCGCCATCAGCACCTAAACGTGAAATCCTATTTCGCACTAATACAAGCTCACCAACCATGTTCATAATTTCATCCAGACGACTGGTATCAACACGTACTGAAGTTTCAGCTGCTGGTTTTGCATCCTTTACAGGTTTTGCTTTGGTTTCTTTTGCTGCTGTAGTTTCTTTTGTTTTAGTGATAACAGCTTCTTTTTTTGCTTCAGATTTCGTTTCTGCTACAGCTTTCTTTTCTGCTACAGCTTTCTTTTCTGAGACAGCTTTATTATCCGTGCTTGCAGAAAACTTTCCTTTACCATGTAAATCATCAAGCAATGATTCAAACTCATCTTCACTAATCTCACCATCTTTTTTACTTTCTTCGTAACTGGGTTTACTGGCTTCCTGTTTTTCATCTTGTTTGCCTGCACTATCACCAGAAAAAGATCCTTTACCATGAATACCATCCAGTAAAGCTTCAAACTCATCTTCAGTTATGTCATCATTCTTTTTACTTTCTTCGTAACTAACTGCAGATTCCTGAGGTGGGATATCTTTAGAAAACTGTCCTTCTCCATGCAAGCTATCCAATAATTCTTCAAATTCTTCATCGGTAATTTCATCAGATGCGATATTTTGTTTTCTTTCTGGCTGTGAATCAGTTGGTGAATCCAAAGCATCGAGTAATGTATCAAACTCATCATCAGAAATATCTTCTGAATCACTTACAGAATTATTTTGTACTTCATTTGCTGATGGTGCTTCTTCAGTATTAGCTGAAACTGCCTCTCCTGAAATAATTCCTTCTAGCGCACTTAACAAAGATTGTTCTGCAGCCTGAGGTTCTTCTCCACTCCGTAAGGCATCAAACTGCGCATTCAATACATCGAGTACTGGTAAAACTGTATCCATAAGATGATTGTCGATTGTAAGCTCATCG
>DAOVYB010000001.1 GCA_030635835.1 Gammaproteobacteria bacterium | reverse complement strand
TAATTATTTTTCATCCCTGTTCAATTTACATCTGTGTAAAAAAGAATAACTATACTACATAAATATAGCGGACAAACGGTTGCAGACTAAAGTATAAACACCTTTTATCTTAGAAACCTAAAGGTTTTTTAGGATCGATGCCGTCCTGAAAAGGTTTCTTTCGATCCATGTTAGTAAGTTGATAAACCTTGCCAATCCAGTTATTAATAATAGCTTCAGCAGAATCATGCCATGTGTTATCCAGCTTATTACTGATAAGTTTTTCCGGGAACTCAGGTGTTATTTTTTTGTTTTGTTTGGCATTAATGACGTGAGTCTTATATTCATTTAAAGATGCTTGAGCCTGTAATGAAAAATAATTTTCCGGGAAGGGTGGATAATCATCACATTCATCATTAATAAAACGTTTTACTTCACGTTTATATTCTTTTAATAAACTAATAATGTCATATTCCGGATGCCCCTGGAAAAACACCAGGCGAAATTGATCTTCACTTACGGCAAGATGAATATCAGCATCATTACTTTCGGCTAAAATATGTAATCCCGCTTCTTCAAATTGAGAGCGATCAATCTGGTTATAACGCGAATGGGGAACATCAAAGCGAGTATTTACACCATTCGTTAAAGGATGATTACGGTTAGTTACATGATGTGAGTACACTCCCCAGCGTTTAAAACCAAGTGGTCTTCTTTTTTGTTGGTAACGAAATTGTAAGACAGCATGGGTCGCTAAGCATGAGCAAAGTGTTGAAGTCACATTTTCGTAGGCCCAGTCAATGACTTCAATCAGCGGTTCCCAAAAAGGTTCTGCTGAAAGTTCAGAACCAGTGACATTAGCACCGGTAATAATAAGCGCATCAAGGCCTTGTTCTTTGATTTGTTCAAAGGACTCATAAAATTCTTCAACATGCGCGCGTCCTTTATCGTTGCGTGGTAATTCACTCAGCGTAAAGGGATGCATGTAAAATTGTGCTATTGAATTACTTTCACCGACTAAGCGGAAAACCTGGCGTTCGGTTGCCGATAACGCAGCATCAGGCATCATATTCAGTACCCCGATATGTAGTTCACGAATATCTTGTTTTACCGCATTGTCCCGGTTTAAAACCGTTTCACCTTCTTGTTTCAGACGGTTGAATGTCGGTAATGTTGAGTTGGCTACCAGTGGCATTGTTTTATTCTCTATCTTTAATATTAGTTATTAAACTGTAAATGTCTCTATAATATAAAAGTCAAAATTCTTTTACCACAGAGGTCACAGGGGAACACAGAGAAATTAAAATAAAAAACTCTGTGAACCTCCGCGACCTCTGTGGTAAAAAGTTTTTTCATTCTTTGACTCAGAAGTTTAAATTTTACTTTTGTCGTTTTATGGCTTTTTCAATTAATAGCATAAGTTCATCTTTGTTGCTCACTTGTGCTAATTCATCTGTTGTAATGGTATAACCATATTTTTCTGCTATTGCATCATAACGCGGTATCCGCGAATAGAATAGTTTTGAATAAATCCAGCGTACAAATTCATCTGGATCAATCATCGCAACATATTCCAGATTATTTTCCTGCATATAAATTGCAAGTTGTTTATCAAGAAATGCTTCTCGATAATATAATGGCTTAGGATCTGACTCCGCACGTTGAATTAATGATTGTTCATTTTTTTCAGTCGCTTTGATGTATAAAACAAGTGTATGTTCTGCGAGAATTTCCAGTGTTTCATCATCATCCAGCTCACAAACACTACCACCTGCATCATTTATGAAATGTTTATAATCATAAAGTTCCTGTGCTTTCTGAATAAAAGCAGGTACATCACGCATAGTCGCAATTTCTGCCTGACGATGGAGCTCCTGTCTATGTGTGAACTCATCCAGTGGTAAGCCATCTTTTTCCGGATTGCCCAGTTTTCCAAGGAAAGTCGACACCGGTTGCAGATTATTTACGCTGATATTGTTCTGGATATATATTGAGTCCGAGCGTAATAAATCTCTCAAAAAAGGGATTTGCATGGCCTGTTTTTTAATATTGTCCAGTATGGGTTCATCGAGGTAATGCGTACCAATACGGTAGTCTCCCGAGAAATGAAACCATTCATCAGTCGGCAACATATTTGACAGGCGTGTTTTGCCTACACCCGACATGCCCAGTAGGGTAATGCTTTTGTGTTGCCAGTTCCTGAATTCTTCTACACTAAATTTCACTACTTCAACTCCAGACATGCTTAAATCCTGAGCTATTGTAAGGCAGTTTTAGTGATTTGTCCGTACTAATATATGAAGAACTTTTTAACCACGGGGAACACGGGGCACACAGGGAAAGCGTATTACTACTACAAGCTAATGGAGTGCAGAAATAATTAGAGTGCAAAGGTCGAGGTCGATTGCATAGACTTGCTGAGAACACAATATTGTAAATATATTCCCAGTGAACCCCGTGTCCCCCGTGGTTTTTTAATTTCTTTTCTGGACTCTTTGTTGAAGCAGACATATTATAAAAATCAATTTTATATAGGCGAATAGTATGAAAATAGGTACACCACTTTCAGCAACAGCAACGCGCGTTATGTTATTGGGCTCAGGTGAACTGGGTAAGGAAGTTATTATTGCATTACAGCGTTTAGGCGTAGAAGTGATTGCAGTTGATCGTTATGAAAATGCGCCCGGTCATCAGGTTGCTCATCGTGCATATACCATTAATATGGCAGATGGTGACGCTTTACTTGAGCTGGTAAAAAAAGAAAAGCCACATTTGATTGTGCCTGAAATTGAAGCCTTAGATACAGAGATGTTAGCTCAAATAGAAAAGCAAGGTCTGGCTGAGGTTATTCCGAAAGCACGTGCAACGCAACTGACAATGAACCGTGAAGGCATTCGCTGTTTAGCGGCAGAAGAGCTAGGCTTGGCTACGTCCAAATATGCATTTGCAGAAAGTCAGCAAGAAATAAAACAAGCCATTGAAAATGGTGTTGGCTATCCCTGTATTGTAAAGCCTGTTATGTCATCTTCCGGTAAAGGGCAATCAACAATTAATAGTGAAGCTGATATTGAAAAGGCATGGGATTATGCTAAAAGTGGCGGCAGGGTTGATCGAGGGCGTGTGATAGTTGAAGAAATGATTCAATTTGATTATGAAATAACATTATTAACTGTTCGAGCTTTAAATGAACAGGGAAATATCGAAACATATTTTTGTGAACCTGTCGGGCATATACAAAAAAATGGTGATTATGTTGAAAGCTGGCAACCGCAATTAATGAGTGATGTTGCAAAACAAAAATCACAGGATATTGCGAGGGCGATTACAGGTAATCTGGATGGTCGCGGTTTATTTGGGGTTGAGTTATTTATTAAAGGGGATGATGTCTGGTTTAGTGAAGTCAGTCCGCGTCCACATGATACCGGTATGGTAACGATGGTAACTCAATATCAAAATGAGTTTGAATTGCATGCTCGTGCTATTTTAGGTTTACCAGTTTCAACATCTTTACGTGAGTCTGGAGCAAGTGCTGTTATTTATGGTGAAATGGATGATAAGGGTATCGCATATGACAACATTGAAGCTGCGTTAGCGATTCCTCAAACCGATATTCGATTATTTGGTAAACCAGAGGCATTTAAAAAACGTCGCATGGGCGTAGCTTTGGCATATGGTGATGATGTTGAAAATGCGAGAAAGCGTGCTAAACAAGCCGCAACTAAGGTTAAGCCGGTAAAAGAATAAAATTTATTTTATTCATCAAGTATGCTGCGTATTCTTTTTGCTAACTCTTCGTAACGATAAGGTTTGCTTAAAATGTTTTTAGAAAAATGTTTTTGCTCATCTTTGAGTTGTACTTTTTCAGTGTAACCAGAGGTGAGTAGTATTTTTAGATCATCTCGCAGAGCAATAGCATTTGCTGCTAAATCATAACCATTAATACCATTTGGCATTACAATATCACTAAATAATAAATCTATCGTTGGATCAGCAGATAAAATTTCTAATGCTTTTTTTCCATCATTTGCTGTCAGTACGTGATAGCCTTGTTTTTCAAGTAATGCTTGTGCGATATGTAGCAAGCCTTCTTCATCATCAACAACCAGAATAGTTTCCTGCCCATGAGGTATATCATCTTTTCCAATATTATTTTTATTTATAGTGATATCTTCATTGCGTGATCTTGGTATATAAAGCCGGAATGTTGTACCTAGCCCAATTTCAGACTCAAGTTTTATTGAGCCTCCCGAACGAGTAACAAAACCATAAACCATTGCGAGTCCCAGACCCGTTCCTTTACCCTGATCTTTGGTTGTATAAAATGGCTCGAAAATCTTCTCTTTAAGTTCATCGGGTATTCCTTCACCAGTATCACTTACAGCAATTTCGATATAATCACCAGGTATGCAATTAGGGTTCTGTTCACAGTACTCTGTATCAAAAGTAACATTTTTAGTTGAAATAGTTATGTGACCATGGCCGTTCATTGAATCACGAGCATTGATACAGAGGTTTAGTAAGGTGTCTTCAAAATCACCGGAGTCTATTTCTGACATCCATAGATTTTTATCAAGCTGATGTGATATTTTAATTTCTGGTGTGAGTGAACGTGTCATCAGTTCATTCATATCTTCAAGTAGTTGATTTATATTTGTTGTTGAAACTTGTTCTGCTTCACGACGCGAGAAATTAAGCAATTGTTTTGTCAGGTTAGCTGCACGCTGGCCGGCTTTATATATACTTTGAATTTTATCGTGACTGCGGTCATCAGCAGGAGTTTGAAGTTCAAGCAGTTCAAGATTGCCGAGTATAATACCAAGAAGATTATTGAAGTCATGAGCAATGCCGCCTGTAAGTTGACCGATTGCATCCATTTTTTGTGAACGACGTAGTTCTTTTTCGGTCTGACGACGTTCAGTAATATCCCGGGCAACACCTAATACACCAATGACTTTCCCCTCTGGCGAAAGCATCGGGGTTTTAATTGTTTCAACAAGTTCTTTATGACCATCATCTGCGAATGTGATTTCTTCCTCATTCATGGAGGCTTTGCCAACAGCTATCGCAGCAAGATCATGTTTTCTGAAAGAATCAGCCAGTTCTTTATTTACAAAGTCATAATCTGTTTTTCCAATAATATCTTTTTCTTTAGCACCATATAAACGTTCCATTTTTTTGTTACAGCTCAGATAGACTCCGTCAGAATTTTTAAGCCATACCAGATCGGGTAATGTTTGAATTAAAGTATGTAGTTGTGCTTCACTGTCTCGAATTTGTGATGAAAGCTGGGCTTGTTCTACCATCGACATTCTCAGAGAGTTTTCTCGTTCCTGTACTGTTTGAGCAAGTTGATTAATATTTTTAGATACGACTTCTAATTCATCACCGGTTGCAACAGATATTGATGGTGAATAATCCCGATGCTCAATTTTATCGATTTGTTTCATTAATCTGGATAATGGATGAGCAAGACTATAATTAATGATGTATCTCATAAGTACAATAATGGAAATTGTTACCAGTACCAGCAGTATTAAAAACTGTTTTCTGCTCTTGTTTAATAGTAAATTTAAACTGGTTTTGTCCAGTTCAACAAGATAGTAAATGGAGTCATCCATGCTGGGCTTTTTTAAAATTACAGAGTAACTTTGCTCATCTTGACTGATGCTAAGATTTTGAGAATTTATATTATGGGTAAAAACTTGAGCTTTATTTTCCAAAGACTGGTCGAAGGAGTGTTTTATATTAATCCCCAGAGTTTGTGATAATTCTTTAAAATAGTTTTTATCAAGGTTTCGTGATATCTCAATATGGCCAATAAATTTTTTCATGCTGCTAATGAAAATATGTTGATGAGATTTTATTTTAATTCGGTCATCAAAATGGTGATAAGTTATTTTGTTGGTTGTCGATAAATCGCCGTGATTATCAATATGGGGTGTAATTTGAATATTTTCAGCGCTGTATTCACGTTGATTTTCGTTGCGTGTAAATTTTCTTGATTTGGAATCGCTATAGGAGATATATCCAAGTTGATATTGTCCCTCTATTTTATTTACATAAGCAATTAATTCATTATGTTTATCATAGAGATATATTTCTTCATTAAATGAAAGTTTGACTCTGTTTAATAATTGATTGACCAGTATTTTTTTCTCTTCATCAATGAGGTAAGTATTATAATTATTTTTATCCTGGTAATTATTGATGAGTTCAATAGAGGCATGCATTTTTTCATCTGATTGAGTAAAAGATATATCGTCATATAGGTTTTTCTCAATGTTTTTAAGGTTGTATGAAAGGCGCTGGTAACCATGCAATATTCTGGTGTGGGCATTATTAAGAGAACTCTTTCTAAGGAAAGAGTCAAAATAAAAACCTAGTGCTGTAACAACAAGCATGATTGCTGTAGCAACAAGTATGGAGAGTTTTGTTTGAAGGTTGATTTTTTGTTTTAAAATATTCATTCGAAGTTTATACATCATTAAAATATGGGAGAAATCTGGTCCACATTTCTTTTGGTTACTAGTGTGCTGGATATGGAAATTTGTTTAGGTACTTTTTTACCTTTAACAATTTTCAAAGCAATTTCAGCTGCTTTTTTACCACCTAGCGGATAAGTTATGGTTGCTAGCTGATTGCCATTGCGGATAGCAGTTTGAGCTTCACTAATAAAATCTACACCAACCATAGGGATTGATTTTGCTGCAATGTTGTAGCGCTTGAGTACTAAACGAACCCCACTAAGCATACTGTCACTTTCAGAGAATATGGCATCAATCCTGGTTCCCTTTATAAGTAATTTTTCCATTTCAATAATGGCATCTTTTCGTAAAAAATTACCGGTTCTTTTAATAACCTGTATTTTTTTATATTTATTTATTTTATCAAAAAAACCTTTTGTTCTTAATTTAGTTACATCAGTTTTTGGTACACCTTCAAGGAGTAAAACCTGGCCTTTGCCATTTATTTTATTTGCTATAAATTTGCCTGCAATTTGCCCTATCTTGCGATTGTCATATTTTATAAATGTTGTGTAGTCATCGCTAAGAATTCCTCTATCAAGAAGAACAATAGCAATACCTGCTTTGTAGGCTTTTGATATGACAGGTACAATTGCTCTTTCATCACTTGTTCCCAGAATGAGTACATCAATCTTTTGTTTTATATATGATTCAATTTGCTGAATCATTAATGATGTCTGACCTTTCGCGTCAGAGTAAATAAAAGAAACCCGGGGATGTTTTAATAATTCATTTCTGACTTCATAAACCTGAGATTTGCGAAAGTCATTTGCCATATTATCCTGTGCAAAGGCGATGGTTTTTTTAATATCATTTGCTGCATTTAATATTGGAGGCGATAGTATCAGTAATGTAATAAACATATAACGAAACATTTAGCACCCACTAAAAATAAGTCAATTAACCGAGGTTAATATAATATATTAGACAGATTTTATCTCTTGCATGCAATAAACACCAAGATAATATGTAGCTAAATGTTAAATTTTAATAAGTTATAGTGTGCCCGAATAAGACGGTATGAGATAAAATAATTTTTTATTAGATGTAACAAAAATGAGGTTTTGAATTGTTATTAGTGAATGTTAATTATGTAGTTATAAATTAACGTTTCGTTTCCAGACTTGCATCCAGATTTAAATCATCGCAAAAAAGAATAAATTCATCACGTAAAGCGCGTACTGAGCTATTAGCAGGAACACTAATGGTCATATCCAGTGAAAACATCGGTGTACCAGTATGCGCTGCGGGATAAGTTTTTGTTTCTATTTCTTCAATATTAAGATTATGACTTGATAGAAAATCTGAAATATCATGGACAATACCCGGATGATCCATAGACACAACACTTACCTGATAAGGCAGGTGAGTTTTATCTGAATCATGTAATTGTGTTTCTTTCGCGATTAAAGTTAATCCTAATGATTTACCTAACTCTTCAAGATTAGAATTAATATTTTCTATGCAATCATGATTACCCGATACCAGTAACATCATGGAAAATTCACCACCTAAAACCATCATATGACTTTCAGTAATATTTCCACCATATTCAAGAATAGCTTTTGATAATTTATTAACGATACCGTGCTTGTCAGTACCAAGGGCTGAGATCACCAAATTATTATTCATTTTAATTACCTGTAATGAAATAAAGTATGACTATAATAGATAAGAATTAAAAACGATGCTATTAATTTATTATTTTTTAAAGGTTAAATAATGGAAAATATGCTGATTACATACGGAATCATTTTTTGTCTTGCCTGGTGGTTTATCTATGGGGTAATAATTAAAACCATTTTTAGTATTAGAGAACTGGGTAATTATGAAAGTATTGAACCTGAATACTGGCCAGAATTAAATGTTGTAATAGCTGCATGTAATGAAGAAGAAGGTATTGAGACAGCAATTAAAAGTTTATTAACTCAGGATTATCCGAATTTAAAAATTATTTTAGTGAATGATCGTTCAACGGATAATACCGGTAAAATTATTGATCTGCTTGCTGAAGATAACAGGATTAAAGCACTTCATATTAAGGAACTACCGGAAAACTGGTTAGGTAAAGTACATGCACAATCTGTTGCAGTGAATGAGGTTGATGGCGAATGGGTCTTATTTACTGATGCGGACATTCATTTTAAACCCGGAGCCTTAAAAAAAGCAGTGTCTTATGTGTTATCGAAAAATGCAGACCATCTTGCTTTGCTGCCAGATGTCGTTACTCAAAATTTTTGGTTAGATGTGGTTATCAGAGCATTTGGGTTAATGTTTTTATTTACCACTCGTGTTCATGAACTCGAAAAACCCGATACACAGGCTGTGATTGGTGTTGGCGCTTTTAACCTGGTTAAAAAATCCATTCTGGATAAATCCAGAGGGCTAAAATGGTTGCGCATGGAAGTGGCAGATGATGTTGGCATGGGACTATTAATAAAACGTGCCGGAGGTAAAAGTGTTTTTGCAATGGCTCAACAGTTATTGTCTGTTGCCTGGTATCCCTCTGTCTCAGCCATGTTTGTGGGTTTGGAAAAAAATCTTTTTGGTGCCGGTGCGCATTATCAGTTTTTGCGTTTACTGGTCATGGTGATATTAATGTGGTTATGGGTATTCGCACCTTTTATTATGTTAATAGTTGATACTCCTTTGTGGTTATATATTTTCGCAGCTGTAACCCTGTTATGGATCCCTGTAATGATGATTGTTGGAAAAGGAAGCTCTGGTACACGTTATAGTGTTGGATTATTTATTCCTCTGGGCCAGCTTATTATTTCTCTAATGATGTTATGGTCTGGTTGTATGTGTTTATTGCGTGGTGGAATTATCTGGCGTGGAACTTTATACCCTATTAAGAAACTAAAGAAGTATCAAAAAATTCGATTCTAAATAAGCAGGATACACAATGGATAAACAGATAAATATTTTAAATAAAAATGTAATGGTGTCATTAACGCATAAAGCAGAAGATGCATTGCTACTTCGGGATACATTACTGATAGCCGAAATGGAATTATATTTTAGTTGTTTAATTCGTAAAAAAGTACGTTTCAGGGAAAATCCTGAAGGTGACCGGGTTAATGTCACCGATCAATTAGCAGTACGTTTTCGACCGGTAATGACAGAATCATGTGGAATTGATTATGAGGGCGATGAGCCACCACTGACAGATTTTCCAATTAAAAAACCGGAAGCATTTGTGCCTCACTGGTTGAAAATAGATTTTAAAAATAATGAATGGATTGGTGAGTTTGGTTTTTAAATATTAAAATATTTAGAATGTAAATAAATAAATCCCCATGTACCTTGTGGTTAAAAATTCAAACAAGCATTTACAATAAAATCCATCTTAAATCTGGTAAACTTGCAGCATGCTTAAGTTTACTCAATTATCTTTACGTCGCGGTCCCCGCGAGCTGCTTCAAAACGTTGATTTAACCATTTACCATGGTCAAAAGGTCGGTATTACCGGCAGTAATGGTGTCGGTAAATCCAGCTTGTTTGCATTAATACTTGGTCATTTGCATGCTGATGCGGGTGATATTTTTTTACCAAATAATTTGCTGGTTGCGCATGTCGCACAGGAAACGCCAGCTCTGGAGACCACTGCTATAGAATATGTTTTAGATGGTGATATTCAGTTACGTCAACTCGAAGAAAAAATCCGCCAGGCAGAAGAAAATAATCATGGTGAGGAACTGGCACATCTCTATAGTGAAATGGAAGCTATTGATGGTTATAGCGCAAATAGTCGTGCCGCGACCTTGCTGAGTGGTTTAGGTTTTACTACTGAGCAGGAAAACTCAGCGGTAAAACAATTTTCAGGTGGCTGGCGTATGCGCCTTAACCTGGCACAGGCATTAATGTGTCGCTCCGATATTCTGTTGCTTGATGAACCGACTAACCACCTTGATCTGGATGCTGTCATCTGGCTGGAGACATGGTTAAAAAATTATAAAGGTACTCTTTTATTAATCTCACATGATCGGGATTTTCTGGATAATGTTGCTGATAATATCGCACATATTGAAAATCAGAGAATTACGTTATATAGCGGTAATTATTCAGCTTTTGAAGTGCGTCGAGCGGAACATCTGGCTACCCAACAATCTGCTTATGAAAAACAGCAGCGTGAAGTGCAACATATGCATAAATTTGTTGAACGCTTTCGTGCTAAAGCAACAAAAGCCAAACAGGCACAAAGCCGAATTAAAGCACTGGAGCGTATGGAATTAATTGCTCCCGCACATGTTGATTCGCCGTTTAATTTTAGTTTTCGTCAAGCTGAAAAAATGCCTAATCCACTTGTTACATTAGATGATGCTGCGGTGGGCTATACTGAACAGGCACTTTTATCAAAAGTTAAATTAATTATTCATCCCGGTGATCGCATAGGTTTACTTGGCCATAACGGTGCGGGTAAATCTACATTAATAAAATTATTATCTGGTGAACTTAAAACGTTAAGTGGTGATTTTACAACGGCTAAAGATTTAAATATTGGTTATTTTGCACAACATCAGCTGGAACAACTCGACTTTGAAGCCAGTCCATTATTACATTTACAGCGTATTGACCCTAAAGCAACAGAAAGTGATTTGCGAAAATACTTAGGTGGCTTTGCTTTTAATAATGATATGGCAATCGAGCCTGTTGCGCCGTTATCAGGTGGTGAAAAAGCGCGTTTAGTTTTAGCCCTTGTTGTTTATCAAAAGCCTAATTTATTATTGCTGGATGAACCTACCAATCATCTTGATTTGGAAATGCGGCATGCTTTAACCATTGCAATGCAGGAATTTGAAGGTGCAATGATCATTGTTTCACATGACCGGCATTTATTACGTACTGTAACGGATAATTTACTATTAGTAGCTCATGGTCGGGTAGCTGAATTTGATGGCAGCCTGGAAGATTATCGTCAATGGTTAAGTCAGCAAAATAAGAAGCAATCAACTGTATCGGTAGAAAAAATAAATGATGCTGATGATTCGCAAAATAAAAAACAAATTAGACAAAACTCGGCAGAAAAAAGAAAGTTATTGAAACCATTACAAAACAAGTTGAAAAAACTTGAAAAACAAATGGAAGAATTAAGTTCGAGTAAAGAGTTAATAGAAGGAAAGCTGGCAGATAATGAAATATATAATGAAAAAAATAAAGAGACTTTAAAATCTTTATTAGAAGAACAGGGAACTGTTGATTCAAGTCTGCAACAGGTTGAAATGGACTGGTTAGATGTTAGTGAGCAACTTGAGATGGCTAACAGTTAATGTAATTGAGTATTTGTAAAATATTAAGGAAGTATCATGGCTTTAAATATAGAAGATCCGGATAAAATTGTAGACAAAAATACCTTTGCACTTTTTGCTTTAGGTTTTCGTCCATTTTTTCTTTTTGCCGCTTTTATAGCTCCCATTCTTATCACTTTGTGGCTTTTACAATTAAATGGAACAATATCGGTTTCAGGTTATTACACTGCCACAGGCTGGCATGCACATGAAATGTTATTTGGTTATACCGTTGCAGTCATTGCCGGGTTTTTATTAACTGCCGCAGGTAACTGGACCGGAACAAGAATGATTCATGGCTGGCGATTGGTTTTATTATCTGTCACCTTTTTGTTAGGTCGTTTTGCACCTTTTATTCCAGAGCTACCTTACTGGCTTATTGCTTTATTAGATTTAACATTTATCCCGTTAGTTGCCTTCATTTTGGCTGTACCAGTTATAAAAATGAAGCAATGGTCGAATTTTGTTTTTGTTCCTCTCTTACTTACTATGGCGGCTGCTAACTTTGCTGTTCATTTAAGTGCCCTGGACATTATTAGTTTGTCAGTTGTTACCGGAAGTCGGGCAATGGTTTATTTGGTTGTTTTACTCATTGTTGTTATGGGCGGTCGTGTAATTCCTTTTTTCACAGAAAGAGGAGTTAACGGTGTCGTGACTAAAAAATGGAACTGGATAGAACATTTATCACCACTGAGTGTTATATTTGTTGTTCTTTCCGATCTTGTTTATCCAAATAGTACTATCACGGGCTTTTTTGCATTATTTGCTGCAATAATTCATTTCATCAGACTTGCTGGATGGTATTCACATAAAATCTGGTATGTCCCGCTGGTTTGGATCTTACAGATTGCATATGCCTGGTTTATTATTGGATTTATTATTAAGGCATTAACAATTTTCAGTATAGATAAAAGTGTGTTTGCCTTTCATGCTTTTGCCGTTGGGGGAATTGGAATCATGACTCTGGGTATGATGGCTCGTGTAAGTATTGGTCACACCGGCAGAGAAATGATATTAGATCGATGGATGGTATTATCTTTTATCCTTATAAATATTGCTGTCATTGTTCGAGTCATTATACCAATGTTCATTCCTGATCTATATTTGAATTCTATTCATATTTCTGGCTGGTTTTGGATCGTTTCTTTTTCTATTTATGCTATTGTTTATACGCCAATGTGGCTTCGAGCACGTATTGATGGTCGCGAAGGTTAAATAATAAAGGAGAGAAAAGTTGAAAATTAAAATATTTATTTTATTAACATTTTTATCTTTTTCATTACAGGCAAAAGTAATCAGTAAAGAAGTTAATTATTCTGACGGCGAGACTAATATGAAAGGTTATCTTGCCTATGATGACAGCATAAAAGGAAAGCGTCCCGGCATCATTGTTGTGCATGAGTGGTGGGGGCATAATGACTATGCAAAAAAACGTGCACGCATGTTAGCTGCATTAGGTTATCGGGCTTTGGCATTGGACATGTATGGCAATGGCAAAAATGCTTCTCATCCTAAGGATGCTGGTAAATTTTCGGGTGAAGTAAAAAAGAATATGGCAGTTGCCGAAAAACGATTTATGGCTGCTTATTCGTTATTACAAAAACAGGATAATGTTGCAAAAGATAAAATGGCCGCTATCGGTTATTGTTTTGGTGGAGGCATTGTTTTAGAAATGGCTCGACGTGGTGTTAATCTTGATGCAGTAGTGAGTTTTCATGGCAGCTTAGGAACTAAAACACCAGCCTCTAAAGGAAAGGTTAAAGCTAAAGTACTTGTGTTAAATGGCAAAGCTGATCCATTTGTAAAAGTAGAAAGTATCACCGCTTTTAAAAATGAAATGAAAGCAGCCCATGTTGATTTTAAATTTATAAGTTATCCTGGTGCAAAACATGCATTTACTAATCCGGAAGCAGATAAGTTTGGTACTAAGTTTAAAATCCCCTTAGCTTATAATGCTGATGCAGATAAAAAATCATGGCTTGAAATGGAACATCTTTTCGAAGAATTATTTTAACCCGGCTTTGTGAAGTCCATCGATCAGGTGTTTTAACTGCATAGGATCTCTGAATGGAATAACAGCTTCAATATTAGTAATGGAAAACTCAGGATCATCATTACGTATATGATCAAGTTGCCAGCTTGCATCATCTAATCGTCCTAGTTGTGCATAGGATGCGGCTAACCATATACGTGATTCCTGAGTACTTGGGTTTCTTTGTAACGCAAGTTCAAATTGTTTTACTGCATTATTGTAATCATGCAAATTAAAATAAATTTCACCCATAATCACCTTATAGACAAAAGGATGAAGTGGATTAAGCTGCATGGCCTTTTTCATATGCATTAAGGCATCTTTAGGTTTTGCTGCATAGTTTAAGGTTGCCGCGAGTAACCCATAGCCATCAGCATTGTTAGGTTCTAAAGCAATGATTTTTTGTGACTCAGAGAGCGCAAATTGATAGTCGCGGCTGATCAGTGCGGTGAAGCCCACCGCCCAATGAACCTGAGCAAGCTGATCATCTAATGCTATGGCTTTTTGTGAAAGCTCTTTAGCGAGTTTTAAATTTTTTTCAGGTGTATTCGTCCAGCCATTTAATACGTCATAAGCATAAGATAAAGCCAGGTTTGCATAAGCGCGTGCAAACTGAGAATCGAGTTCAATGGCTTTTTTAAAATGTGCTTTTGCCAGTGTATTACTTTCTTTTGAATATTCCCAAAAGCGTTGCCAGCCATGTAGAAAATAATCATACGCCTCAAAACTGTTAGTATATTTTTTGGCTAGCTGTTGTTGTTCCCGGTCACTTAGTTTTAATTGTAGGGCGGTGATAATTTCAGCAGTGACATTATCTTGCAAAGTAAATATATTTTCGAGACTGCCATCAAAACGTTCCGCCCAAAGGTTATGCCCATTATTAGCATCAATTAAACGGGCTGATATACGTATTATATTATTTCTCTTACGTACGCTGCCTTCAACAATATATCTTACCGAAAGTTCTTTTCCAATTTTCCGGACATCAATTGCGCTGTGTTTGTATGCAAACACTGAATTTCTGGCAATGACAGCGAGCCCGGATAACTTAGAAAGATCAGTAATCAGATCAGCGGTAATGCCATCACTAAAATATTCCTGTTGAATATCTTCACTCATATTTTTAAATGGTAATACTGCGATGGTATTGTTGTGAGTGATTTGAGTAGTAGTAAATAGATAGAACATTTTGTTATAGAAGACAATGCTTAATCCTGCTAAAACAAGGCTTACCATTAAAATAAACGTTAATTTTTGACGGTGTGATTTGGTTTTATCACTAGTATGAACAGGCTCAGGTTTTATAGCCTTAGCTGGTGTAATTGCCATAATCAATCGGTAGCCCTTTTTAGGTACCGTTTCAATATAGCGTGGATTTTTTGAGTCATCAGCAAGGGCTTTGCGCAGTTTTATGATAGCAGTGGATAAAGAGTCATAGCCAACAATGCGGTTGGGCCAGGCTTGCGCTTCAATCGTTTCGCGAGAGACAACCTGGCCCTGTTGTTTAGCCAAGCATAGTAATACCGCCATAACCTGAGGTTCAAGTTTGGATGGTTCAGAGTCTCCTCCTGTGACACGCCCAAGACTGGGTTCAATGTGCCAATGGCCAATACAAAAAGGGACTTCAGTGAGGTTGATTACTTCATTTTCCATAGTTGAAGCAAAAATCCATTTTTATAAAATAAACATTAACTTGTTGATTTAAAATATATTATTTGTATTCATATAATCTTCATGAAACCTTCAAGCTTCCGCCACAAATTTTTCCATGTTTTTGCCTAAGGTCTTTGTCGTGAACAAAAACATGGCAAAACAAATTACAGGGAGAATGAGTATGGCACAAGAATACACTCTAAACACAAATGAAATGCCCCAATTACTTGATGCAAGCTGGATAAAGCGTGTATTGGTATTACTATATGGGCTGGTAGGTTATACAGCCGGTCTGGTGAGTTTGTTGTGGTTTATTCTTGCGATGGGAGGGCTCGCCCCCACTTCGTTTGGTTTACTGCAAACCACATCAACTCTTGGCGCAATAACCATTAACGTTGGTTTGGTTGTTTTATTTGCAGTACAGCACACTATTATGGCTCGCCCGGGATTTAAAGCGATGATGCGTAATTGGCTGCCAGCGGCAACTGAACGTGCTACATTTTTATTATTCACAGGTAGCATACTCATTATAGCAATCGTATTTTGGCAACCTCTGCCTGGTGTGGTGTGGCATGTTGAGCAAACCGGTTTAATGATTGGTTTGTGGGGACTTTATGCGTTGGGCTGGACTTATTTGTTACTAGCAACATTTGTTACTAACCACTTTGAGTTGATGGGGTTGCGCCAAATATACCTGTATTTTCGTAATAAACCTTATACCAGCATTCCGTTTACAAATAAGTTTATGTATAGCTATAGCCGTCACCCTATGATGCTCGGCTTGTTAATCGGAATGTGGTGTGTGCCCGTTATGAGTGTTTCGCAATTTGTGATGGCTTCATTATTTACAGTTTATGTTTTTATCGGCATCACTTTTGAAGAAAGAGATCTTCTGGATGAGCATGGTGAAAGCTACAGACAATATAAACATGAAGTCGCGACTTTAATTCCGAAGATTTACTAGTGAGAAGCAAGCATTGTTTCGAATTGTAAAGTGAGGGCAGAGAACGTTAGAGCTAAATTAAGATCGTCTGTCGCAAGGATATGCGTCAGGCAGGAAGAACATAGGGAAGTATTCTCATGAATCTTGATTTGGCTCTACCGGCTCAATGTTTGATGTGTTAAATCTAAGATACAGTTACTGTTTTACTGAAGTTATGACATGCTAAATAAAAAAACTAATTGACTACGCTCAAACTGAGGTAGTCAATTAGTTAATTTTTCAGTTTAAAAACTATAATTAATTATAGCTTCCACCTCTTTTCATATCATCAACACGAAGTTGCTGGTCACTAATTGCATTAGACAAAGGACCGAGATCACCTTTTAATCTGCCGATTTCCTCAGATATTTCTTTGTTTCGTTGCAACAGTTTATAAATTTTTAACTCAGAAAGCTTACCACTGGTAATTTTACGTTCATTGCGACTATGTTGTTTCTCTAAACTACCAATATTATATTCTGCACTTCTATAATTACTTTTTAGTTTAGATAATGTTACTTGTTCTTTGTGAACAGCCATCCCATAATTAAATGCTTCTAAATAAGCTTTCTCATTGTGGTCTCTGCATACTCCGTTATAGCTTGAGCCTGAGAGCCCATGATTATAGCCTTTAGGAGGAATACAATATTGTGCCAGACCTTGATTTCGGCCAGCATTATATGCAGCTAAATCCGGTGCTACACCATATTCAGCACAGGCTGAGCGGTGCTGGCTGATTCTTGAAGCAGGTTGGCCATTTGTACCATCACCATAACCTATGGTTTTCCAATTTGCGGTTACACACTCGCTTTTGTTCATAGTTGAGCAGGCCGAAAGGGCAAGAGTTATAAAGACAAGTAAAAATATATTTTTGATTATAGTATTCATCGTTTTCCTCATGACGTAGGTATATTAGTTATTGTTAATATCTTAAAGATTAGGCTACTTTAAAGAAGGCATTAAATAATATAATGTATGTATAGTTTAAAGCAAGGCTTTGAGCTTTTTAATCAGCTCAGGATTATCCCATTCAATAGCTGCGTTAACGCCATATTTAATATTGCCTTGCTTATCAATGACAAAAGTTGACGGGTAAGCAATTACATTCCATTTTTTAGCAAAACTACCATCCTGATCCAGCAGAACAGGAAATTCGACTTTTATTTTTTTCATAAATTTAAGTATTGTATTTTTATCTTCCGCATAATTAATTGAGATAAGCTCAAATGGCAAGCCAGACATATTTTGTTTTAGTCGGTTTAGAGAAGGTATCTCCTCTACACAGGGCGGACACCAGGTTGCCCAAAAATTAATAACGGTAACTTGCCCTTTATAAAGACTTTTTGTGATTTCTTTTCCATATGCGTCTTTAAGTTTTATTGGCAAAGGTATAACGCTGCCTTTATATTCTTTAAGATAAATATCAATGCCTGTTTTATGTTCCTTAAGTTTTTTTAGAGCGACAGGTTTTAGTGGTACTTGGTGTTTTTCCAGAACAGGGATTATTTTACTTATACTGATAGGCATAGGTTTAACCTGTTGTTCCATATCTTCACTTGGGTTTTCTTCATAAAATAAACTCATTATTTTTGGCGTCAGCCGTGTATAAACAGGATTACCATGTTGCTGTAACTTTTCTACCAGATAATCAAACTGACCAATGTTCCCATTATTTTTTGCCTGATAAATCATGAGAGGAATATTTGTCGCAGATATAACCGGCATGTATTCCGGTAATTGACCCAGAGGTGGAATAGAAGAATACATATAAGGTGAGAAAAGAATTGCGCCAATTAGGTAAGCTTTAGTTTGTTTTCGTTTTTGCCATTGGTGTACACCCATCAGGACATTAATCGTGGCATAAGAATCACCAGCAACAACAATCTTTTTACCGGTAGTTTTGTATGCGTATTCAATGATATCTGCAACATGATTGCCTGATAGTTTTTTGATTGATGTTGAGCTTTTAGGTAAATAAAGTGATTCCACTATATCTGTTTGCCAAACCTCAATATTTTGTTTAGTTAACATACGGGCTAATGAGCGGTGAGCACCACGTAAGCCATATTCAGGTGCCAGCCATAATATGAGGTACTTCCCAGAAGCGGGAAATAGTTCAACGCTGATTTCATCACCGGATGAAACCGGAACAACTATTTCATTTTCTGCCAAAGAATTATTGGCCATAAAAAGGCTGGATATCAACATACTAATTATCAAAGCACGTTGAATAATGTTATTAAGAAAATCAGTCATTTTTTTATACACGCTAAATATTATTAATAATTCATTTGTGATGAAATATTAGATATTAAATTAATTAAAGTATATCCTCAGCCATTAATAAAAAGGTGTTTTCTTGCGGTTTTATTAATATTCGATAAAATAGCAATTAATTAAAAATATTACGGAAATCAATATGGCTTTTAATCTGAAATCACTTTTTGGCAGTGCCCAGGGTAAAGGTACGGATAGACGTACTGAAGAAAGGGTAAAGTTACCTGATAGCGCTACGATTTTAATTATCGACGACTCACGAACAGCAATTGCTGTTTTGAGTAAAATACTGGAGCCCACAGGCTACGACATCATCAGTGCATTAGACGGTGAAAGCGGTATTGAAATGGCTAAACAGCATCAGCCAGATTTGATTCTGATGGATGTCATTATGCCGGGATTAAATGGTTTTCAGGCAACTCGAATTTTGCGAAAAGAAGAACTTACGCTAAATATTCCTATTATTATCATTAGCGGTAATGAGCAGGCTACGGAGAAATTTTGGGGCTTGCGTGTAGGGGCAAATGGCTTTTTACCTAAGCCGGTAGATCGAGTTGAATTATTTCACCTCTTAGGTGAGCATTTAGTTAAAGCTGAGGTCATATAATCCTATAAATATCAATGAGTTACCTGTTCTTTTTGTGCGGGTGTTTTCAGTACATTTTGTTCTATATTATCAAATAGTTTTAAAGGTTTTAAATTAAGTTCCGATACTAATATATATCATTTGGAATCCTGAATCGTATCGGGCCATCGGACAACATGTTGAAACCATTAAAAAATAAACTTTTTCAGTCTAATCGTTTTACCTTCTTACTTTTGTTTGCATCACTTTTTGTTGTGTTGCTCAGCGGATTACAAATGTTGAAGGTCATTTCCTTACCTTTGCTCTTTTATGGCCTGACATTTCTTATATTAGTTGCCTTTTCTATATTCAGTTTTATTTCCCGATGTTCACAGCTTTCCAGAAAAGTAATATCAGGAAATAAATTACGAGATGTTTTAACTCATCTGCCAAATCACACCTTATTTCTTGAGCACCTTGAATATGCTGTCTCTATCGCTAAAAGGCATAACAAAGTACTCGCAATTGTTCATCTGGATATTGATAAGTTATCGGAAGTAAACCGGCATTATGGTTATAAAAAAACTGATATCTTAATTGCTGATGTTGCGGCTCGTTTAGATGATTTGACCCGGGAGAGTGACACAGTTGCGCGTCTTGGAGGTAGTGGTTTTGGTTTAAGTATGAATTTTATTGAGCATAATGAAGAAGTTGATCGTGGATTACAACGTATATTCAAAGGCATGCAACAACCATTTATTATTAATGATGAGAATCTCATTCTTAAAGTTAGTTATGGTATTTGTGTTTACCCTAAAGATGAAGGCAGTGTTGATGAGTTAAGTCACTTTGCAGATTTGGCATTAGAGAGTGTGAAAAATGCAGGCGGAAATGATTATAAATATTATAACACTGAAATGAATGTAGATAACTCAAAGCGTCTAAGTCAAGAGTATGACTTGCGTAAAGCACTGGAACAGAATGAATTTTGTTTATATTTTCAGCCTAAAGTTGAAGCAGCAACGGGCATTATAAATGGTATGGAAGCTTTAATTCGATGGATTCATCCTGAGCGAGGTATAGTTTCCCCTGTAGAGTTTATTCCAGTACTTGAAGAAAGTGGTTTAATTGTTGACGTCGGTGATTGGGTGTTACGCGAATCCTGCCGGCTTAATAAAATGTGGCAGGATCAGGGACTGGATCCTATTCGGGTTTCTGTTAATGTTTCAAGTGTGCAGTTTAAACAAGGAAATTTTATTCAACGAATTGAACAGGCATTAAAAGAAACAGGGCTTGACTCTAAGTATCTTGAAGTTGAACTAACAGAAAGTTGCCTAATGGATGATGTCACCAAAAACATTAATATTTTGCATGATATTAAAAACATAGGTATTGATATTGCGATTGATGATTTTGGTACCGGTTACTCATCGTTAAGTTATCTTAAAAAATTCCCTATTGATACATTAAAAATTGATCGTTCGTTTATTACTAATGTACAGGATAGAAGAGGCGGTGATAATGCAGCGATTGTTACAGCAATTATGGCTTTGTCACATAGTTTACGCTTAGATGTTGTGGCAGAAGGTGTTGAAACTGCACAGGAACTTTCTTACTTACATGCGTTAGGTTGTAAAACAATACAGGGCTTTCTCTTCAGTAAGCCATTGTCGGTTGATGAATTTACTAATATTCAGCAGGATTCAATGCATATGAAAAATGTTCTGGAACAAGTTCGCAATGAATTAGCGGGTTAAGTTTAATGTAAAATTTTCTCGCAAGGTTGTCTCAAATATTCTCTCTTATTATTAAGCTGCAATAGAAAATTCTACTGCCATTTTCTGGCAAATATCCTTAGCATCGCCAAACACCAGTGAGCAATTATCTCTATAAAATAATTGGTTATCCACGCCTGCATAACCTGGCTTCATACTTCTTTTGATAAAGAAGGTGTGTTTAGCATTTTCCACATCTAATATCGGCATTCCATATATTGGGCTAGTGGTATCATTTTTGGCTGCCGGGTTAGTAACATCATTTGCGCCAACAACAAGAACAACATCTGTTGCCGAAAATTCAGGATTAATCTCTTCCATCTCAACAACTTGCTCGAATGGAATATCAGCTTCTGCCAATAAGACGTTCATATGACCCGGCATACGGCCAGCAACCGGGTGAATTGCAAATTTAACATCCACACCTGTGCTTGAAAGGTACTGTACTAATTCTTTAACGGCCTGCTGCGCTTGAGCAACTGCCATACCGTAACCCGGAACAATAATCACTTTTTCAGCATTGGTCATCATAAACGTGGCATCTTCAACAGATGCTGTTTTTACGGGTTTGTTTTTATTGATGTTGGTGACATTGTTAGACGAGTCTTCTCTTCCAAATCCACCTAAAATAACTTCGAATAAGGTTCTATTCATGGCTTTACACATAATGAAAGAGAGAATAGCACCGGAAAAACCAACCAACGCGCCAACCATAATGAGTAATGGATTGCCCAGTGTGAAACCTGTCGCAGCAGCAGCCCAACCCGAATAAGAATTCAACATTGAAATAACCACGGGCATATCAGGTCCACCGATAGGTAGAATTAATAAAATTCCTAAAGCCATGGCGACAACAATAACCGCAAGCATAGCGATTAAACTATGTGTAGTAATAAAATACCCAACTAAAGCCACGATAACCAATCCAAGTGCAAGGTTAACTATGTGCTGGCCGCGAAAATGCATCGCCTGAGTTGGGATAATTGCTTGTAGTTTCCCAAAAGCGATGACTGAACCTGTAAAGGTGACTGCACCAATGGCTGCGCCAATACTTAATTCAATAGCTAATGTGGTTGTTAAAATGTCAGCGTTAAGTTGCGCTATGCAAATTCCTACCGCGATCAATACAGCTGCAAGTCCTACAAAGCTATGCATGATAGCGATGAGTTGCGGTACTGCCGTCATTTTAATACGGTAAGCAATACCGATACCGATAGCGCCTCCAGCTAATATGCCCCAAACGATAAATCCGTAAGATGACAATTTTGGATTAAGCAAGGTGGCTATAATCGCAATGAACATGCCTGTCATGGCATAAAAATTACCTTTTCTTGCGGTAGTGGGACGTGAAAGTCGATTCAGGCCAAGAATAGTTAAAACGCCAGAAATTAAATACGCTAACGATATTAAATTTGTATCAATGGTCATAATCTTATCCTTTGCCTTTTTTAACTTTAAACATTTCTAGCATACGATGAGTGATAAAGAAGCCACCGAATATATTGATCGAAGCGAGCATGACGGCGAAAAATCCAATCACTTCCATCGTTGGTGTCATTTCACCAAAGCTGGCCATCATAATAGCGCCTACGATAACGACACCTGAAATGGCATTGGTTAATGAAATTAAAGGTGTATGTAATGCCGAAGTCACATTCCAAATAACCCAATAGCCAATAAAACAGGCTAAAACAAAAATATACATCGTTGACATAAAATCAGACATATTGAGATTCCTTTTTAGAAATATTTAACATTTATGCGAAGCAGACCTCGCCACTGTTAGTTGTGAGTGATGTGGATATAATTTCATCATCGCTAAATTCATTTAACGTTAAACATCCATCTTCTTTTTTTACCAACAGTTTTACAAAATTTAATATATTGCGTGAAAAAAATGCGCTGGCATCTTTTGGCATAAGCGCAGGGTAATTAGTGATACCACAGATCGTAACTTCATTTTGAACAATAGTTTCATCTGCCTGAGTTAAGTTACAGTTACCGCCACTTGATGCGGCCATATCAACAATCACTGAGCCTGGGCGCATTAGTTTTACTGTTTCTTCTGGAATTAAAATGGGTGCTTTTCGACAGGGAATTGCTGCTGTCGATATGACAATATCCATTTTAATGATTTCATCTGAGAGTAATTGTTGTTGTTTGGCTTGTGCATCGTCATCCAGTTGCCTGGCATAACCACCTTCACCATTTGCATCTTCATCCATTTTTAAATCGAGGAAAGTTGCACCTAGAGATTCTACTTGTTCCTTAACTTCTGGACGTATGTCATAACCAAAGACACGAGCACCTAATTTTCTGGCTGTTGCGATTGCCTGCAAGCCTGCAACACCCGCACCCAACACAAGTATGCTGGCGGGTTTTGCTGATCCTGCTGAAGTCATCATCATGGGTAAAAAACTGCCATAAAGTTCAGCAGACTTAAGCGCTGCACGGTAACCTGCAATCCCTGCTTGCGATGAAAGAACATCGACATTTTGTGCCCTGGAAATTCTCGGTACGCGTTCAAGTGCAAAGGACGAGACACCGGCATCTGCCAGGGTGTTAATTAAGTCATCAGGTGTGCACGCTTGCATTTGGGAGACGAGAACTGAACCGGGTTTGAATTTGCCCGCTTCCTGGCTGTTTGGGCGATTAACCTTTAAAACAATATCAGCGGCCATGGCCTGGTCGTGTTCAACTATTTCAGCGCCAACCTTGAGGTAGTCAGCATCACTATAAAATGAGCCAACACCGGCAGATGATTCAACTTTAACTCCAAGCCCAAGATTGACATATTTTTGTACTGTTTCAGGAGTCGCAGCAACCCTGGTTTCATTGATTTCGCTTTCTTTTGGGATGCCTATATACATGTCACGATCTCCACAGAGTTTATTAATAATTAGAATGGGGTAATTTATAGATTTGTAAGGAAAAAGAAAATTCCTAGAAAAGGTCATTTTGAAGAAACAGAAAGGGCTATATGCATAGCCCTTTATAGCTATCTGATGAAAAGAAGACTGATAAGATAGGTGTTACATTGAACATCGAATTTAGGAGGGGAAGATATGCCTCTTAATCTGTAGGGCAGTCAGGGAAGTACAGGTCAAATTCGGCACCTTGCTCCCAGTTTTTTGCGATTACGTCACCACCATGGCGTCGGACTAAATCACGAATAATTGCCAATCCCAATCCGGGGCGTGTTTTACCAGATTCAGACATAAAGGGTTCAAATAATTTGGGTAAGAGTTCTTCCGGGATACCTTTGCCGGAATCTTTAACCTGCATTCTAACTCCGCCTTCTTCTCTTGCCGCAATTATTGTAACCACCCCTGGCTCCGACATAGCTTCAGAAGCGTTACGTAACAGGTTAACGAGAATATGCAGTAATTTTTGTGAATCCCAATAGATAATCAAATCATCTGGAATATCTATTTTGAGCTGATGCCCTGATGATTCCAGCATCGCTACCAGCATATCCTGACCTTCAGTGATGAGTTTTTTTAATTCATGTTTGTAACATGCTAATGAAGGATGTTTACCACTGACAAAAGACAGCATATCTTCCATCATGGCGAATGACATTTGTAATGGGCGTTTAGCGCTATCGATTAGTTCGTTGCGTCGCTCTTTAGTAATTTTGTCATCACGCATTCTTTCCAGTAAAAACTGTATGCTACTCATTAAATTACGAGTGTCATGAACAATCATACTGACACATGCACCTAATTCAGCAAGTTTACGACTTTTTTCCAGATCAAATTCACAGGATATTAGTTCGTTAGAAGTACGCATTAGTAACCGGTAAAAGAAATAATAATATCCACCACCGGATAAAATCAGTATTCCCCATAATATGAAGAGACCAAAGTATAAATCTTCAAATAAAAGTTTAGGTATTCGGGTAATTCTTGCAACACCTATCACGTCATAAGAATCACTATGTATAGGAATTAATAATTCCGGTAACCAGGGGAATATATATTGGATATTTTTTTTGTGCGTTCCATCTACGGTTTGCTGTGATGATGCGTATTGGATTTGTATTAGCCCATGAAGCGGTTTGTTTAGATTCTTTAGCGATTCTTTTTTTATAGCGGCGATGTTTCCCTGGCTCGCCCAGATGGCATTACCGTTCGTATCATAAAATACCATTTTCTCTACTTGATAATAACGCTGTAATTTATTAAAGATATCGGTATTTTTATTATTGTTGTTTATGTCTTTTTTATTCTGACTTGAGAAAATCTGATCGATCGAACTACTAATAAAGCCAGCGATGAGTTGTTGGTCTCTTTCAATAAGTATTTTTACAAATAATATGCTGGCACTTATGCCTGCTAACAAGATAGCAATAATAATCCATAATAATGTTAAACGTGTAAAACGATTGATTGGAGCTTGCTGTTGAATATCAATAACTGCGGTCATGTGGATTTAAATTCTCTTGTTTACTATAACGAAAAGGGTAATTGATAAATCACCTTTTTATTATCCCCATATCGATAGCTTTATGTGATGCTTGCAATCGATTACTCACTCCCAGTTTTTTACGAATACTTTTCATATGATTTTTAATGGTGTGTTCGCTGATGGAGAGTTTTTCTGCGATCACTTTGTCTGTTTTTCCGTCGGTTACCCATTGCAATACTTCAATTTCTCTTGTGGTTAAATCACCTGGTTGGTTGTTTTCTTTTTTATCTCGAGAAACATTATTTTTTGCCTGTTGCAGCAGAAAATTTAGTGGATAGCTCATTTCGCCCTGCATGATTTTGCGTAGTTCTATTACCATTTCATCCGGTGCAATTTCTTTATTCAGAAAAGCTTTTGCGCCTAACTTCATAGCGCGAATCATTTGTTCTTCTTCTGTAGATGCTGTCAGTATTACAACGAGAGCATCAGGATTATTATCCAGAATTTTTTCGACCAGATTCATCCCATCCTTGCCACCCAAATCAAGGTCAACCAAAATGAGATCGGGATTTACTTTCTGTACGAGCTCATAGCCTTTCTCAGGTGAAGCCACTTCACCGACCACAGTCAAATCTTCTACCGCATCAAGATATTCCACCATACAACGGCGAAATAATGCATGGTCATCAACAGTAAGGATTTTGATAGTCATAAGGTTTATTTAAGGTGTGTTATATGAACAAGTCTCAATAGAAAATTCATTGGCAGTGTTGTTATGATTTATCTAAACGACAAAGACAAATTTTAATGATAACCCGATAAGTTATTAGTGTCCTGTTAAGTCTGTTACATTTTGTGTCTATTTAATTAAAGTTACATAATAGCGCAAGGATCGGGTTTTAAGAATTTTTTTTCACTGTGTTTTTTATAATACTTGCAAGTTCTCGAGTGGCTGGGCCGATATTTTGTGGATGCCCAAAACTCATAAATAAATATGCTTTATATTTTTCGCCTTGTTCAAGTGGTAGCACTTTAAGCTCTCCCTTTTCTAAGGCTTTCGCTATACGGTTGCCTGGTAACCAGCCATACCCAAGCCCATGCTTGAGCGCGTTGCAGGAGCTATCTATACTGCTTACCGTCCAGCGATCCTGGGAACTTAACCAACCTACATCCATTTTTTCATGTTGACCGGAATCCCGTATGACAACATGCATATGTTGTGCAAGATCAGTCAAAGTAACTTGATGTTCAAGGTTGTGTAATGGATGCTCCGGGTGGGCAACCGCAATCATTTCCACTTCAATGAGGGGATCAGATAAATAGCCATGAGGTGTATCGACACCGATAACAAGTTCAGCTTCATTATTAACCAGGGCATCAGTTGCACCTGAAAGAATGACTTCACTCAACTGCACACGTGTTCCCTGACTTTGCTGCGCAAACTGTGCTAATGCATTCATCAGTAAGTCGTTTGGGAAAGCCGCATCAACAACCAATTTAATTTCAGCTTCACGTCCCTGAGATAAATGTTGAGCAAAGTTTTCAATTTCTCCCGCTTCTTCAAGTAATTGCTGAGAACGATGTAACAGGACTTTACCTTGTTCAGTTAGGAGTGCTTTTCGTCCTTCGATTTTTAAAAGTGAAATCCCCAGTTGTTCCTGTAATCGGGACATGGAATAACTTACAGCCGATTGGCTGCGATGAAGGTAGGCAGCGGCTTGTGTATAGCCACCATGCTCAATAATGGCTTGAAATACCCGCCATTGCTCTAATGTCACACGAGGATGATTTTTCATAACTTTCAATGTATCAGTTATCTAGATGTATTTCAGCTAAATATTGTACTTTTACATCTAATAATTTGCTCTATTATGTATTTAAATCAATATTAAAAGGGAAAAGGAGCAGGAAAATGAATAAATATAGCAGCGTCGTGGCGAGAGTATTACTGGCACATATTTTTGTTTTAGCGGGATTTTCAAAAATTTCCGGCTATGCAGGCACGCAGGGATATATGGATGCGATGGGGGTTCCGGGTATGTTGTTACCTTTAGTCATCATATTGGAACTGGGTGGTGGTTTAGCGTTAATTGTGGGCTGGCAAACGCGTAATATTTCATATGCATTAGCCGGTTTTACCATTATTGCAGCGATTATTTTTCACAGTAATTTTGGTGAGCAAATTCAAATGATCATGTTTATGAAAAACTTTGCCATTGCCGGCGGTCTATTATTATTAGCCGAACATGGCGCGGGTGCATTTAGTTTAGAGAATCGCTAGTAAATAGATAAATTATTCGTGCAAAGTCAGAACATGTCTGCAGTTTGCGAAAGCGATTTGATTTAAATTTTTCGCTTACCGGGTCCGTACTAAAAACCATGTTTTAGTGCGAACTTGCAGGGGTAGTTAATTATATTTTTGAAAGGAAGAACAGTGAGTTTGTTAATAAATGGTCAGTTAAAAGAAGACTGGTTTGATGATGTCAGTAATGATGGTGAATATGTTCGTAAAGATTCTCAATTTCGCCATTGGATTACGCCAGATGGTCAGCCAGGCCCAACGGGAGAAGGTGGTTTTGCTGCAGAAAAAGATCGTTATCATCTTTATGTTTCCTATGCCTGTCCCTGGGCACATCGAACATTAATTTTCAGAAAGTTAAAAAAACTTGATGACATGATTAGTGTTTCAGTTGTTCATCCTTTTATGAGTGATGATGGTTGGAATTTTAAAAGTGATTTTCCAGATGCAACGGGAGATACACTTTATAACGAATCACATATGTATAAAATTTATACCATGGGTCAGGCTGATTATAGTGGAATAGTCACCGTGCCTGTTTTATGGGATAAAAAACAAAAAACGATTGTGAACAATGAGTCATCAGAAATTATCAGGATGTTGAACAGTGCCTTTAATCACTTAATTGATGATGACGATGCAAAAATACTCGATCTGTATCCAGAAAATAAACAAACAGAAATTAATAAAATCAATGCATTAATTTATGACAATATTAATAATGGTGTTTATAAAACAGGTTTTGCCACAACGCAAAAAACATATGAACTGGCATATAACAATTTATTTTATGCCCTGGATCAGGTTGAAGCTATATTAGCTAAGAATCGGTATTTAAACGGTGAAAAAATAACAGAAGCAGACTGGCGTTTATTTGTTACCTTAATTCGGTTTGATGCAGTTTATGTTGGTCATTTCAAATGTAATAAAAAACGTATTTTTGACTATACAAATTTATATAATTTTATGCTTGAGCTCTACCAGTGGCAGGGTATAGCAGATACAATCTTCATGGATCATATTAAATACCACTATTATTCTAGTCATAATATGATCAATCCGACTCGTATAGTCCCCATTGGCCCCGAACAGGATCTTATGCAAAAACATAATAGAGAAAGTATCTAATGGAAAATAATATTTTTATAAAACCGGCTGTTGAAATGAGTGAAGGTGATGGTGTTGATGTTAATCGTCTCTTCCCGGTAAGCAGTAAAATGATGAATTATGATCCGTTTGTTTTATGGGATAATTTTAACCTTGGACCGGAACGGGGATTTCCAACACATCCTCATCGTGGTTTTGAAGCGATTACCTATATGTTTACAGGCAGCATCGAACATAAAGATAATCTGGGTAATCATTCAACCGTGACTTCAGGTGGTGCACAACGTTTTACTGCTGGTCGGGGATTAGAGCATTCTGAAATGCCAGATTCTGAAGAAATGAGTAATGGTATTCAGTTATGGATTAATCTTGCGAAAAAATTAAAAACAATTGAGCCCGATTATCAACAGGTTGATGAAGAAAATATTCCACTTGTTGAAATTGAAGGTGGCAGTATACGGGTTATTGTCGGTGATGAATCACCGGTTAAATTAAAAACACCTGTGCGTTATTTAAGTGTAAATTTAAATGCAGAAGCAAAGCTAACGGAAAATGTTCCCGAAGATTTTCGTGGGTTTATTTATCTTCTTAATGGTCAGCTGAAGGTAAATACAGAAATAGTTAATCAAAGAGAAGCTTATTTTTTTGAAAGTATTGATGCATTGGATATACAGGCACTAGAAAAAAGTCACTTTATGGTTTGTATGGGAAAACCACATGGAGAACCCATTAAACAATACGGCCCCTTCGTCGATTGAGTCCATGCACGAACTGTGAGAAGCTAAATAGCTGCGTTGAGAACCGCCTCAAAAAGTTCATTTACTAATTGTAAACTCACCTTTTTCGTTGATTCTCGCCTTGCTCCTTAACTTCTCACAGTTCGTGCAAGGACTCAATATAAAGATTTAAAATAAACCTTATACTATTTCATCAATGCCATGTAATGGCGGGATTTTCTCAGTACTCTCGGCATTGCTACTTCTTCCTGTTTTAGTACGACGGTCATGTTGACTTCGGGTATCGAGTAAAACCGGGTTATCTGCTTTACGTCGGTCATGTAATCTACGATGTGTATGCGGTGATTGAACGTTTTTGTTATCTGCTTGTACAGGTTTTAGGGCTGGATTCTCTGGTGATTTTTGAACCGGGTTGCTTGGTTTTACCGGCAAAACCGGTCCTGAGATTACCGGTGTCTTATTGCTTTCCTGTAATCCGCGAACCGCTACATCATCATTGGTTATTTTAAAACTTGTCATTTGATGCCCTATTAAATTTCAATAGTCATACTCTAATTTTAAGTCAAAAATGTGTATTTTGCAGTGATAATAGGTTATTTTTTATCATGGTATGTAGGATATTTTCTTACTATAGTAAAGTGTAAGCCTCGTTTGAAGTGTGGGTTATTATTTGATAAAAATAAGTCGTTCGTAATAAACAGGAACAATGCGGCAAATAGCAGGTCTATCTTTTATTCATAAATTATTTTTGGGGTGTACTTTGTTTCGATCTTTAAAAGTTCAAATTGGTACAGCATTAGGCGTTCAATTTATTGTTCTCGTTTCAATCGTATCGACAACACTTTATTTATTAGAACTTAGGAAACATGATTATCTTATTCTTAACCTTTCTGGTCAGTTAAGAGTAATCAGTCAGTTATTGGTGAATCATAGTACGGCTTATGCGGATAATGCACCAAGAAATTATACAAGTTATTATCGTGATGTTGCACTTTATCATAAACAGTTACAGAGTTTGATTTCACGCTATGACAAAATTATAGACTCTTTTAAGGCGCGTCAGCTAGCGCCTGAACTTTTTCAAAATGACATCCTTTCTGTTCGTAAAAACAAAATAAACATTCCTGAAATATCAGCTAAATATGATCCCATTTATTGCACCTGGAATAAAACAGCACGTAATGAATTGATAGAATCTTCTAAGTCATGGAATAAATTTAAACAGGGGTTGAATAAAGAACTTGGTAGTAACCTGAAAGAACCGCGTCTGGAAGCTGCTGCGCAGTACGTTTTGTATAACGAAGATAACCTGATGCATTCAGCTACCAGTCTAACCGCCGCTTTTCGTAATATGATGGAACAGAAGTTAAATCAAATTACCTGGTTAAATAGAATATCCATCATATTATCGCTTTTAATTGCTATCACAATATTTTGGGTTGTCTATAAAAAAGTATTTAAACCAATGGCCGCAACAGTTAATGCTTTTCAGCGGGTTGCGCAGGGAGAACTGACTCACCAGATAGAAGTCAGTGATACCGAAGAACTGGGAAAATTAACACATAGTTTTAATCGTCTTACCGGAAGACTCAATTCTTTATTTGGTCTGACAGACCGAATTTATCAGGCGACTAATCTGGATGAGATCATTAAGTTTGTTTACGAAGAATTTAATGGTTTGTTACCCATTGACTGGGTCGCCATGTTAAGAATGGATGTGTCAAAACAACAAATGGTTGTAGGGCATATTTATTCCAAAGAGGAACAGATATTACGTGAAGGTGATGTTGTTTCAATTCAGCATCCTGTTATACAGGATGTATTTAATGAAAATAAGGTAATGAGTTTTGATAATTTAGAAGAAGAACTTAAAAAATATAATGGCGAGGATAGTTTTTTTATTAACCTTGTACGAATGAATATGAAATCCATGATTGTTTTTCCTCTCTGCATTAGTGGAGAAGAGCAGGCTTTACTGGTTTTTGCAACACATACAGAGAATGCTTATCGTACCTCTCATAGAGAATTACTGAATAATATCACTTCGCAGGTAAGTCATGCTTTTGATCGTTCCATTGGTATGGAAAGTTTAGTGGTTTCTGCAGTTGAAGGCTTAGCTAAACTTGCTGAAAGTCGGGATCCTGAAACAGGTGATCACCTTGTCAGGATGAGTTTGTATTCTTATATTCTGGCAAAAGAGCTTTATGATGAGGGGATATATCAGGGGGAATTTAAAAGTAGTTATGCTCGCCATGTTTTTCATTTTGCACCAATGCATGATATTGGCAAAGTCGGTGTAGAAGACAGTATTTTATTAAAACTCGGAAAATTAACGGATGATGAATGGGTAGAAATGCGAAAACATCCGGTAATCGGAGCAGATGTACTACGACGTTGTGAATCTCAAGTGAATAAAGCTGGTTACTCTATGTTTAAGATAGGCATTGAAATCGCTGAAGGGCATCATGAAAAATATGATGGCAGTGGTTATCCCTATCAACGTAAAGGCAAGGAGATTCCTTTGTCTGCACGAATTGTTGCATTAGCTGATGTGTTTGATGCTTTAACTTCCAGACGACCTTATAAAGATGCATGGTCCGTAGATAAAGCACTCAAGTTGATTGATGAAGAGTCAGGTAAACACTTTGACCCGGTTGTGGTTAAGGCGTTTAAGCGTGCATTACCTGAAATAATGAACGTGTATGAAAAGCATAAGCATGTATAAAAATTACATGCGGTTAATTAATATGATATGAGTGGTTATTTACCAGACTAAATCATCCGGAACCTGAAATTCTGCATACGGGTCATTCTCATCAATGACTTGCTCTTCATGCTCAAATAAAACAACCCGTTTTTCATTTCGTTGTTGAATTCTTTCTGCAATCATTTTAGGTACTAGTTCATAACGACCTTCAATACGTGCAAGCCCTAATTTCCCATTAATAATTTGTTGTCTCATTTCTGCATTAACGTAGACGCGGTTAACTTTTTTACGGTGCTCAAAGTTATAAACAAGATCACAGGCTTCATCTCGTTTAAGACAGTTCTTAGTAATGAGTTGATCAATCTCCGCAGACACTGCTTTTTGTTTAGCTTGCTCTTCTTTTCGAAGGTTTAGCGCTTTATCACGCTCTGCTTTTTCTTTAGCTGCCTGTTGCACCTTAAGCTTACTCTCATCGACAACCTTTTCCTTTTTAGAACGCTGCTCTTTTTTCTTTTTGCTGGAATCTTTTTGCGCTTTTTTGACTTGTTGTTTAGTCACTACGCCAGCTTTAAGTAGTTGGTCTTGAAAAGGATTGCCCATGATATTTATCTCATTATGCTTTTATATTTAACAATAAAATCTTTTCACGGATATTGAGAAGTGCTAGAACAAGGAAAAAATCGATGAAAAAGCGGAATTTACACGAAGTAAATGAGCATTTTGAGTCGGTTTTTGACGCCGTTATCGCGCTTCTCAATATTTGTGAAATGGTTTTTAGTTTACTGGTAGACGCGAGCGTAGATCATCACGATCAAACCACCAGCTCTCTCCAACAATCGAGTTAACCACTAAGGATAGCCTTGGAAGAAAAATAGCCGGATCATTCAGTTCAAGTTTGAATAACCAGGCATCCATTTCTTTTTGTGTTTGTACATTGCTGTGGCGCTTGGCAACGTTACCTAAAATTGTCTTTGCTAAAAACGTCATGCTTTCATGGTTTTCATCTGTTGTACGAATGTCTGCAATATAATATCCAACCATGGCAGCTACAGCGGCACCATCGGAGTCCGCTGGTGTTTCATCTACAATATGATTTAAAACAGCAACAGTAGTATCCGCTTCAATCGGATAAGTTACCGCTAACCAGACACCATGACCTAACGCAACAATTGAAGCAGGTTGTTCAGTTTGATACATGACATTGCAAGCTTCAACGGCATGTTGCCATTGTTCATTTTTCATAAAAATATCGAATATTGCACGTGCTTCATTCCATGCTTCTTCTTTTTGATCTAAGGCTAACAGGAGCTCAGAGATATCCAGCTGAATTAATGCACGTTCCAGATCAGGTGTGTCTGCAGGTAGTGATTTTAGCTTATCCTGGTAGCTGGTTAATTTTTCGGCTAGCTCCTGGCGTTCGTCACCAGATAAGGCTGCGCTAATCTCATTTGATTCGCTCATGTAAAAACTCCTGCATAAATCGTACTGTGTATCATGAATATTTTGGTCGGCTATTATAGCGAAAAAATATCAAGGTTTGTTTATATCCGCTCCAATTTAACCTTAAATCCAGGGTGGATATATTGGCAGATAGCTAAATACGTTATATGGGGTAATTATTACAAAATACAATATGTAGGATTATTTGATACTTCATTAAACGGTATATTTAGTATTGAACTAATTAATAATTACCACTGTCATGTATTTAGTATTCATGAGAACAATAAATTAATGGAGTAATGATATGTCTCTGATAACAGAGCTAACTGGTCAAAGTTTAGATTTTTTATCCTCACTTTTTATTTTTATGGTGGGACTTATTGTTCTTTTTATTGCGTTCTTGTTTATTACCGACATCTCACAAACCCGGGATGCGATTCGTCGTAACTATCCTGTCATTGGTCGTTTTCGTTACCTTTTTAGTACTTTGGGTGAATTCTTCAGACAATATTTTTTCGCGATGGACAGAGAAGAAATGCCTTTTAACAGAGCAGAGCGAGAATGGGTAAATAAGTCCTCGCGAGGCATTGATAACACCATGGCCTTTGGATCAACTAAAAATCTGAACTCTGCTGGTACCCCTCTATTTATTAATTGTCCTTTTCCTACCTTGGATGAGCATGCGACTTCGTCTCCATCAGTACTCATAGGACCATATTGTCGTCAGCCGTATGAAGCCGATTCTGTGATTAATATTTCAGGGATGAGTTATGGCGCACTTTCAAAACCCGCTGTTAGAGCATTGTCGAAAGGTGCAAAGTTAGCAGGCTGCTGGATGAATACAGGTGAAGGAGGATTGTCTGCTCATCACCTTGAAGGTGGTTGCGATATAGTATTTCAGGTTGGTACAGCAAAATATGGTGTGCGTACGAATGATGGCAAGCTTGATGATACGAAGTTGAATGATATTGCAAAGTTGCCGCAGCTTAAAATGTTTGAAATTAAAATGAGTCAGGGTGCTAAGCCGGGTAAGGGAGGTATTTTACCCGGGAATAAAGTAACACCAGAGATAGCAAAAATTCGCGGTATAGCAGCAGGTAAAGATTCCATTTCTCCTAATCGGCATCCAGAAATCAGTAATATGAAAGAGTTATTGAATTTTATTCATCATGTGCGTGATATCACAGGAAAGCCAACCGGCTTTAAAGCGGTGATCGGTTCAGATGATTGGTTAAAAGAAATGTGCGAGGAAATACAAAAGTGTGGCATTGAATGCGCACCCGATTTTATTACCATCGACAGTTGTGATGGTGGAACAGGTGCCGCACCGATGCCATTAATGGATGATGTAGGGCTGCCTATTAAAGAATCGTTACCGATGGTGGTGGATATTTTAACACGCTATGGTTTACGTGAACGCATTCGCATAATTGCATCCGGTAAACTGGTTACTCCTTCGGGGGTGGCCTGGGCGCTTTGCAGTGGTGCAGACTTTATAACTTCTGCACGTGGTTTTATGTTTTCTCTAGGTTGTATTCAGGCTTTAAAATGTAACAAAAATACCTGTCCAACAGGTATCACGACACATGATAAAAAATTACAAAAAGGGCTTAATATAGAAGAAAAGTCTGTACGTGTTAAAAACTTTGTGGAAAAAATACGATACGGCATTGGGTTAATTGCGCATTCCTGTGGTGTTAAACATCCACGAGAATTATCCCGACAGCACTGTCGTATTGTGCAAGCAGATGGAAAATCTATATCGCTTGATGTTTTATATCCTGAGCAGGAGGTATTAGAAAAATATAAATAAAGTATTTTTATATATAGCAGAGCTTGTAAGATCAAAGTATTCTTACCACAGAGGACACGGAGGTACACAGAGTTTTATTTTTTATTTTCTCTGTGAACCTCCGTGTCCTCTGTGGTGAATGATTTTTAATCGGTATGCTTATACTGGTTTTAATGCCGTTGAAAATAAGGTTTGCACATCCATCCACAAACCTTTATCGGTCATAAGTTTTTCAACTTCGGTAAGATGCTTTGTTTGAAATTCTGTACGATGTTCCTGTGGAAGCTGTTCATATAATCCACGATAGCCCGCGCTTTGAATCACTTCCCACCAGTCTTTAGTCTCTTTTAAATGATAACCAAGTTGTGCCTGTGATACTTGAGCTGCTTCAAAACCATTGTCCGTTAAAATTTGTTTACACAAATCTTCTTCAGCAAGCTGTAACCAACGTGGAGTGGGTGGAATAACATCATATTCTTCCAGATTTTTTAAAAAAATATCTGATAATGGCTGGAAAGCCGATGGCGCAAAACTACTAAAAATCACTTTGCCTCCGGGCTTTAAAACACGTAACCAACTCTTTAATGCAGCAGACATATCCGGCATAAAAAATAATCCATAAGAACAGGTGATGACATCAAAATAATTACTTTTAAATTCAAGATTCTCTGCATCCATAATATGGAAATCAACATTATCTAAACCGGTTTTTTTTAGATTTTGTTGTGCTTGATGAATCATGTTTTCAGACAAATCAATGGCCTGAATACGACCACCATTACTTAGACATTGTGCTGCAGCCATGGCAACGACACCTGTGCCTGTCGCAATATCCAGAACTTTATTGCTGGGTTTTATTTTTGCGTGGTCAACAAGCTTGTCTGCACAAAAAGAAAAAAAACGTAAAGACGGGTTGTCATACTTTGTTGCTACCAGATTAAATACCTGGCTTATAGCTTCTTTTTCATCCATTTTTATAATCCATCTGCTTATTAATAAACTAACCGAATCAATTGTAGCAGTAAGAAAAAAATCAACCATAAAGGTTGGTATATACACCACGTTCGAATGAATTCGAACCTGCAACAAATAAATAACACCTTAACTGAACGGCATTAAGTGATCTCTGTGATTTATTTTATTATAAATTTACGCGTAATTAGCCTGAATAATTCTCTGGGTAAACTCAGGGCGTAAATAAAAACCCCGGGGTAAAGTTTGTATCGTATTACCTTCTTCATCCAGTGTTGTTGTAAGTGATTTTGCATTTGCACCTTTAGGGCGTATTTGTAAATAGCGCCCCATGTGAGATGTAATTTGATCTAATTTACCAAGACAAACGAGTTCCATTAACTCTTCCCAGTCCTGTTGTAATTGCGCGGTTTCAACTTCGTTTGGACTCCATAAAATTGCATTACCTATGTGGCGTTCTGCAAGCGGAATTTGTTTATCAGCTTCGATGGGTAGCCACAAAACACGTTGTAGTTTTCTTTTAAACCAGGATGTTGACCATTCCTGTTCATGTAATTTAGTTAAAGGAACCGTGCAAACATAGGTCGATTCTTTTGGCTTACCACTGTTTGTGAGTGGCAAGGTTTTAAGTTCAATACCTATTAGTTGAAAATCCGGTTCAGCTAAGGAAGAAGCCGTTGCCCCTAAGCTTGTTTCAACCAACTGACCAATCCAGCCTTTAGCAGAGCGAGCATCTTTAGGAATAGCCTGATTAAATTTTGTCGCGAGGTCAGCCATGGTTAAACCCGCAAGTTGTCTTGCACGTTCGAGGAGTTCTGCTTCGCTGGTTGGAGGGGAAACTGACATACGGTGTATTGTATGTCAGTTATATAAAATTAAAAGAGATCATTGCACGAATGCTGCGAAGCCAGATAATTACGTTTACCTTCCCATATTTCAACAATGGGGTACGATGAAAAATTCTTCTCTGGCTTCTCGCTATCCGTGCAATGATCTCTTAAAGTTCTTATTTGTATCGTCAGTATTTAAATTCTATGGACTAACTAAATCAAAGCTTGAAGAACCTTTAGAGCATGTTATTTTTGTCTTGTTTTTAAGGCTACACTTTAGATTTCGTTTTTCCCCCTGCTTGCCCTTTTTAATACGTGAGGCTGTTTTCTCAATTGTTTCACCATCGCCATTTTCAGCATTTAATAAAGCGACCTCGAGTACGTTATTTGTGTATTCAATATTGAAAGCTGTTTTGCTGCTTGCGGTAATGGTGCTTTCTGTATTGTAAGTAATAATTTCTGAACCGGTACTTCTTTCCTGCGATGTTGAAATACAGTGAACCGAGTAAGGGGTGTTTTTAGTACAGTTGGAAATAAGAGAAGGTAAATACCCTACAGCAGATTTACGCTTCAACCAATGGCCTCTCAATATAGTTTGAATTAACGGTATGCTTGTTGTATTTGCGCCAGCAGCCGTTAGTGATTTGCTGTTTGTGCCAGCTGTGCTTAATAATTGTTGTAAGCGAGTGATTTTAGCTTTAGCAAGGTAATAGCCATATTGGTCAGCTTTTTTATACCAGGCTATGGATTTTAGTAGGTTTTGGTTAACGCCGGCACCGAGTTCATACATATTAGCCAGTTGAAACTGCGCACTGGGAATATTCTTTTTTGCGGCGGCAACTAACAGGCTAACGGCTTTTTTGTAATTTTGTGTAACACCACGTCCTTCAAAGTAGAGTATGCCTAAACGTGCCTGAGCGGGAGCGTAATTCGCATCAGATGCTTTTTGGAACCACTCAGCGGCTTGCGCCATGTCTTTGTTTACACCACGGCCACGTTCATAAAGTTTTCCAACATCGTACATTGCCCGGATATTGCCTTGTTCAGCTAATTCACTTTTTTTATTAAATTGCTGCACCATGCCCCAATCAGCGGTGTTGGCTGAGGCTGTGGTGGAAATTGTTATCGTTAATAAAATGCTGCTTAATATAGTTAATAATGATTTATTCTTGGGGGTTAAGAACATCATAAATCGTTTCCCTTTTTGTTATGTTTTATAAATTTGTAGACCTCTAAATTTGTAGACCTCAAGGTGAAATTTCTAAGAGTGAAGTTTTAATCGTTTTATAATTATTTTCAATTTAATTATTCAGACAAGTTTAGTATTTTTTTATAAAAATGCTACTAAACTGGTAGGTTTTAACATTTATGCTTGTTGCCAATGCCCAGATTTTCCGCCAGCTTTCTCAGTTAAGCGGATATTTGTCATGGTCATGCCCCGATCAACTGCTTTACACATGTCATAGATGGTCAACAAAGCGACCTGAATCGCGGTGAGCGCTTCCATTTCGACCCCAGTTTGGCCGCGTGTTTCAACCCGACAGCTGCAATAAATACTATTGCTATCAGAATCAGGAACAAAGTCGATATCAACATGGGTGAGCATGAGCGGATGACATAATGGAATTAAATCTGAGGTTTTTTTTGCTGCCATGATGCCGGCAATACGGGCAATACCGAGTACATCGCCTTTTTTGTGGTCACCTTGCAGAATTTTTTCCAGCGTTTTAGCCTGCATTGTGATGGTGCCTTCACAAACCGCTATACGGTGTGTTTGGTTTTTTTCACCGACATCGACCATGTGTGCTTCGCCACGGCTATTAAAATGCGTTAAATCCGACATGCTTATCCTTATAAATCAATAGGTTATATATGTTGTGATTGGTTAAAAAGTTAAATCATGATAGGCTTGCAAGCTTAAATACGCAAACCAGAGAAAGCGATTTTTATGAGTAATTCAGTAATTAAGATAAAATTTTTTGCCAGCTTGCGCGAACAGGTTGGTTTAGCTGAGGCTGAGGTATCAGAAAGTGAGGTTTCCACTGTTTTCGAAGCATGGAACAGTGCTACCAATAAGATGAGCTTACCTGACAATACCCTGATGGCGGTAAATATGGATTACGTTGATGCGACATATGCTGTGAAAGCCGGGGATGAAGTCGCCTTTTTCCCTCCGGTCACTGGTGGTTAACGATGTTGATTGAAATTAAAGCCGAGCCCTTTGAGCCTTATCAACGTTTGCTCGATTATCAGGCAGAAGCGGGTTTTTCCGGAAAATATGGTGCCACAGCCGTTTTTGTTGGCAGTATGCGTGAATTTAATCAGGGCGATGATGTTGAAGCGATGTTGCTCGAGCATTACCCGGGTATGACCGAAAAGTACCTTGAAAAAATCAGCAAAGAAGCTGCATCTAAGTGGGATATTCTCGATTCACTGATTGTTCATCGCGTCGGTGAAATGTTGCCGAATGATCCGATTGTATTAGTCGCGGTGTGGTCGGCTCACCGGGCAGCAGCATTTGACGCCAGCCGCTATTTGATGGAAGAACTCAAATCACGTGCGCCTTTCTGGAAAAAAGAAAGCCTGACTGAAGAAACACGCTGGGTAGAGAAAAACACCTGAAAGATTTAGAACCTTTTTTACCACGGACGACTGCAAGGACGCAGGAGGTAGAGCAACGCAGGAGCAGTTGCCGAGGACACAGAGGCTCACAGAGAAAAGAATAGTTGAAAAGCTATCTGCTGTGTTGATCTGAAGGCCAACCTACATTCCAACATGCAGCTATATAAAACACGTTTCCCCTCTGTGTACCTCCGTGGTTCAAAAATTTTGGTACTTAGCTGTGTTTTGAAACCGGTGTTTTATTGATTTGGAGTTTATCGTCAACCGGCACTTCACGAATCTCAAATTCCATTTTTTCAAGATCAGCCATTATGTAAGTTGGTGCATGACCGATACCGCCAACGGTACCGGGGTTAACATATAGGGTTGTCGAATCCTTAATATTTTTAATATCGCGAACACTGGCCTTGTGGTCATGGCCACAGCAAACAATATCCCAGTCGCCAGTTGTGGCCATTGCCTCAGCATAATGAGGGTAGTGCACCATGAAGATTTTTTTACCGGCCAGCTCAATACCGGCATCCTGGCCGTAATATTGCACTACGCTATCGGCATGGTGTGACAGGCGAGAAAGGCTGAACATATCGCCCGTATTGTTGCCATGAATGACATGCACCGGCAAACCGATAGGATTTAATATTCGAAGCGTTGTGGGGGCAACCACATCACCACAATGCAGAACAGATTCTGCACCAAGCTCTTTCGCCTCTTTTACTGCTGCGGCAAGTAAAAAGCGGTTATCGTGACTATCGGAAACAATACATACTTTCATGGTTTTCTACTTTCTTAGAAACAAGGTTTTTCAGGCGCATCCTGGAAACGTTGGATTGCTGAGGTAATTTCAGCTTTGGCTTCATTAGCACCCACCCAGCCTTCAACTTTGACCCATTTGCCTTCCTCTAGATCCTTATAGTGTTCAAAGAAATGCGTGATTTGCGCTAATAACTGTTGTGGCGCATCTTCCGGGCTATTCATATTTTCATATGTTTTGCATAACTTGGTAATGGGCACAGCAAGCAGTTTGGCATCGGGGCCGGCTTCATCAGTCATGCTTAACATACCAATAACACGGGCCTGAATGACGGAACCACTAATTAACGGGATAGGGGTAAGGACTAACACATCAACCGGATCACCATCTTCAGAAAGGGTGTGCGGAATATAACCGTAGTTACAAGGGTAATGCATAGCCGTATTCATAAAACGGTCAACGAACATGGCGCCGGTTTCTTTGTCGACTTCGTATTTCACAGGATCACTATGAGAAGGGATTTCAATAATTACGTTAATTTCGTCCGGGACATTTTTACCGGTACTTACTCTATCCAGGTTCATATATTTAATCCTCGTGATAATTTTTGATGCTCTGCTTGCTAGTGCAAGCAGAAAAAGGCCGGTTATTCTATCAGCATGTTGCTAAAACACATAATCCAGTGAAATTTATATAAATCGCAGTAAATAAAGGGGTATTTGTAACAGTCGTCACGTTTTAATCGAACAGTGTAGATAATATTCGGAATGCAAATCGCCTAAATTACTAAAAGTAGATCAAAATTCACAATTAATAGCATTGACTTAGCTGAGTTCAAGGATTAGTTTTAGTGTTTACCATAATTTTATTTATTGATTGGGCTGGAATTTTTATAAATCCAGCTGCTATCAAAATACAGATTAATCCCGAGTTAATGGAGTATAAGAATAATGAGAATCGTATTAATAGGTGCCCCTGGCGGTGGCAAAGGCACACAGGCAAAGCTACTTGTAGAAAAATATGGCATTCCTCAAATTTCAACAGGTGATCTATTACGTGCAGCTGTAAAAGCCGGCTCACCATTAGGAATGCGAGCCAAGCAAGCAATGGATTCCGGACAATTAGTTTCTGATGATATTGTGCTGGGTATGATTAAAGAACGTCTCGCTGAAAGTGACGCTCAAAATGGCTTTATTTTAGATGGCTTCCCGCGCAATATTCCTCAAGCTGAAGCGTTAGACAACATGTTAGATGATGTGGATAAACCCCTTCAGGCATCAGTACTGATTGATGTTGAGTTTAATATCCTGATGCAGCGTTTAACCGGGCGTCGTACCTGTGGTTCATGTGGTCAAATGTTTAATATCCATACTTCGCCTCCTCGTATTGAAGGTCGATGTGACAAATGTGGTGGTGGTTTAGATCATCGTGCAGATGATAATGAAGAAACGATTGGTAATCGTTTGAAAGTCTATGATGCTGAAACGGCTCCATTAGTTGATTATTTCCGTAAACAGGGAAAATTACGTACCGTACGTGGTGTTGGTGAAGTCGATTCCATTTTTGCTGCCGTTCAACGTGTATTAGAAAGTTTACCAAGCAGTATCGAAGCTAAAGCTGAAACTGCTGAAGAGAAACCTGCAGAAGTTGCTGCAGCTCCAGCTAAAAAACCTGTGAAGAAGAAAAAAGCGGCTAAAAAGAAAACTGCCGCTAAGAAGAAATCCAGCAAGAAAAAAGCAACCAAGAAGAAAACAGCGAAGAAGAAAGTCGTTAAGAAAAAAGTGACTAAGAAAAAGGCGAAAAAGAAAGTCGCTAAGAAGAAGGCCAAGAAAAAAGTAGCCAAGAAAAAAGCGGCTAAGAAGAAGGCGAAAAAGAAAGTCGCCAAGAAGAAAGCCAAGAAAAAAGTAGCCAAGAAAAAAGCGGCTAAGAAGAAGGCGAAAAAGAAAGTCGCTAAGAAGAAGGCCAAGAAAAAAGTAGCCAAGAAAAAAGCGGCTAAGAAGAAGGCGAAAAAGAAAGT
>DAOVYB010000097.1 GCA_030635835.1 Gammaproteobacteria bacterium | reverse complement strand
TTATAATTTAATCGATTTTTTAAGAAGTCGAGATTGTTTTGAAACAATGCCAGCGTTTCTTTTTTCTCACTGAAAAACTGAGTAGAGATCTGATTATTCTGCATTTTAATGTGTGCTTTAATTTTACCTAAACCGCTTAAATCAAATTTTAAAGTGACATTCCATATTTTTTGGACTTCATCTTCTGCTTGTGTACTTTCTTCTTCACTTATACGCAGCTCAAATAAATCAATATCCTGACCATCTTTAATTGGTAGTTCCATTAGCCATGTTGGACGCCCCGCTTGTGATTCATTTAAGCTTTGTAACTGTGTTTGCTGCATATGTGTCAAGCTGGATTCGATCTGGCGTAAAAAAGTTTGCATGGCTTCTTCACGTTGGGTCATATTTTGCAAATTTACCTGTTCTGTCGTTGCACGATTCATTTGTTGTGCGATAGTTTTATTTTCAATACTATTTTTTATCTGTTCAGCTGTCGCTTGTTGTGGATTTAAGCTGGTCGGGTTATTTACAGAAGTGAGTTGAGTTCTGATAAGGTTTGCGAGTCGGTGTAATTGAATACCAAGATCAAAAACAAGTTCAGGTTTCAGGTTTGAATTAAGCTGCGATTGTATATTTGCTGATCTGATATTTTGCGTAGTGTGTAAGGTAGAAATAATATGATTTTTAATTTTATTTTCAATAAATAGTCCGCTGTTATGTAGCTGCTCTTTAATTTGAGTGGCTGTTTTCAAATTAAAAACAGATGGGATTAGTTTAAAGATATCACGCACAGCAGCATTTACTTCAGCTGGAAGCGGAGCGGGGCGTATTGCCGGCCTGCTTGCAACATAGCTAATATCTTTAAATAAAGGGATAGTGGAAGTGTTTTGTGAAGCAATATTTCTCAATGCCTGCGTAATTAAATGAGTATTTGTTGCTTTTTCTAAACTAATAATTCGAAATTGAGGCATGGGTTTGAGTTGTTCAATTTCTAATTTGAGTTTATCGCCTATTTGCAGATCAGCTATAGCTGGTTTAGCGGTATTCGCCTTTATACCCTGAATATCAAGAATAAGTTGCTTGTCGGTTATTTGAGTAATGACCGCTTGTAATATCTGAGAGACTCTCCATTCAACTGGCGCAGAGTTAGGTAAACTCGTTTGTTTTGTTGTTGCTATGCTACTGGTGATAGCCGTATACAGCTGATTTGTAGGAGGTTTTATTTCCATATCTTTAGTAAAAGTTTCACGCTCGGGTGTGTAAATTAATTGATACGAGTTGTTATCATGTGGTTTTATGCATACTCTTTAATAGTAGCGGACAAATATTAAATTACTGTACTGAATCAGGGAAAATAGGGCATAAAAAGGCATGAATATGACAAAGACATGGTACATCCGTAGTCAGTCAGGTGGAGAAATAAAAGGGCCATTTCCGGGAGGACAGATTTCACAGGAGCTGCTGCTGGGACGGCATAAGCTTGATGATGAGGTGAGTCATGATAAGGATGAGTGGTTTTCGATTCGTGAGGTCGCTGAACTTATTCCTGATATTTTTAATGAAAACCGCGATGACCCCGATTTTCAGGAGCGCCTTGCTGCTGCCAGACGCTGGGCTGATGAAAGACGAGGTGTTGCAAACACGGGTAAACATGGTGAGCGTCGTGCCAGTTCATCTTATGAAAGTGAAGAAATAAAACGTTTACACAGATTGGCCGTTGCAGCAAACAAGAAAAGTAGTACGTTTATGGTTGTTGCTCAGTTAAGTATTGTATTTTTAGTTGTTATTACAGTGATTATACTTGCCTTTCAATACTCACCAAAAAATGAAAATGCCGTTGACTGTTATGCACCTGCACAGCCGGGGATTAACTGGAGTGGGTGTAATTTAAGCGGTGCGAAGTTATTAAAGGCAAAACTGGTTGCAGCAAACTTAATGAATATAAATTTACAAACAGCAAATTTATCTGCCTCTGATTTATCGCTGGCAAACTTAAAGTATGCTCAGCTTCATTTAACAAACTTAAAAAATGTTAACTTTACAAAAGCAGATTTAAAAGGCGCAAATTTAATGGGAGCTGATTTATCCGGCGCCTTGTTTAGCCAGGCAGATTTAAGTTATGCAAATTTCAGAGATGCTATTGTTAGCAATGCTGATTTTTCAAATGCTCGTTTTGATAATGCTATCTGGGTTGACGGGCGTACTTGCGGCGTTAATTCAGTTGGTTTTTGTAAATAATTTTTGTGCATTAAATTTCTGCGATCTATCATATTTTGAGATAAACTATCGCAGTTAAATAATTTAGAGGTTTGAGATGACAAAGGCCGTACGAATTGGGTTTGTGACCGTATCAGATAGAGCAAGTCGTGGTGAATATGAAGATTTAGGCGGGCCTGCTATGCAGGAGTGGCTATCGAGCGCACTGACTAATGAATGGGAAGCCGTGGCGCGTATTGTTCCAGATGAACAAGATCAGCTAGAAAAGGTATTAAAAGAACTGGCTGACGAACAGGATTGTTGCCTGGTTGTAACAACAGGGGGCACAGGTCCAGCCCTACGTGACATCACACCTGAAGCAACCGAAGCTGTGTGCAGCAAAATTCTGGATGGTTTTGGTGAGCAAATGCGTGCTGTGTCATTACAGTTTGTGCCGACAGCCATTTTATCCCGACAAATTGCCGGTATACGCGGTCAGTCCTTAATCATTAATCTGCCCGGTAAACCTTCAGCTATTGCAGATTGTTTAAACGCAGTTTTCCCTGCGGTACCGTACTGTGTTGATTTACTTGAAGGCCCTTATCTTGAAACCGATGAATCTTTTATTAAGGCTTTCCGTCCGAAACATGCTAAAAAGCCGACAGCATAGTGAGTGAAAATATTAAAAATTTATCTGACGTACAAAGTTTGCGTGACATGATTTATTTTGGTGCTGCCGAGTTTGGTAAAGCATCACTTTATTATGGGCATGGCACTGATAATGCGTTGGATGAAGCGGCAAATCTTGCTTTTTTTTCTTTAAAAGAAGAACCGGATTACAGTGATGACAAATTAGATATGAATTTATCTAAAGATGCTATCGCAGCGGTTAATGAGTTATTTCAAAAAAGAATTGAAAGTCGAAAGCCTGCCAGTTATTTAACCAATGAAGCGTGGTTTGCCGGTTTGCCTTTTTATGTGAATGAAAATGTATTGGTTCCTCGTTCTCCAATTGCTGAACTGATTGCAGAGCAATTTCAGCCATGGCTGCGACCTGATAAAGTCCATCGTATATTAGACTTGTGTACTGGTAGTGGCTGTATTGCCATTGCTTGTGCTGTGGCATTTCCTGATGCTGAGGTAGATGCGGCTGATATATCAAAAGCGGCGCTTGAAGTTGCTGAAAAAAATAAGCTCAACCATCATCTTGAGAATCGCCTAAATTTAATAGAATCAGACTTGTTCAGCAATTTACAAGGGCGGCGTTATGATCTTATTGTGAGTAACCCACCTTATGTTGATGCTGAAGATATGGCAAACTTGCCTGATGAATATCGCCATGAACCTGAACTGGGTTTAACTGCAGGTGAAACTGGACTAGATTTAGTTATTCCTATGTTACGGGACGCAAAACATCACCTGAATAAAGATGGCATTTTAATTGTTGAAGTGGGGAATAGTGAAGAAGCACTTGCAAACCGTTTTCCTGAAGTTCCATTTATGTGGTTAGATTTTGAATATGGTGGCGAAGGTGTCTTTATGCTTGATGCGAAAGATGTTGAAAAATACCATGATGTATTTGTGGCTGCAGCAACAGAATAAATTTAAAGTATAGATAAAGAAAGGTAATCAAATGAAATCACGGCCAAGAGCCAGTACCTTAGAAGAGCTGGAAAAAATTATCGAAGAAGCAATTTATGAATCTGGCGATATACTGGCAGCACTGGAATATGATGAAGAAGAATAAGATCTTACTTGATCTGAGTCAGTGTAAATTTATTTTATTTTAGTAATATTTTAGTTTTAATTTTAAAGGACTTCTTTTGTGACTGAACTGGTATTTAATAATGATTTAATTAAAAAGTATGATAAGTCTGGCCCACGCTATACTTCATATCCTACTGCTATTCAGTTTTCTGAAGACTTTGGTGAGTCTGCTTATTACGAACAGGTAAAGTTGAGTAATGAAAGAAATACTCCTTTATCTTTGTATTTCCACATTCCGTTTTGTGACACGATTTGTTATTACTGTGGGTGTAATAAAATAGTTACGAAAAATCGCAACCATGCCCAACCTTATCTTGATGCCGTATATAAAGAGTTAGCACTGCAAGGAGAACTTTTTAAAGCAACGCGAATTGTTAAGCAATTGCACTGGGGCGGGGGCACACCAACCTTTATTAGTCATGAACAAATGACTGAGTTAATGCAGCAAACACGTAAACACTTTACTTTGCTTGATGATGATAGTGGTGAATATTCTATTGAACTTGATCCACGTGAAGTGAATGCAGCATCAATTAGTTTGCTAAGAAAATTGGGTTTTAACCGCATTAGTTTAGGTGTGCAGGATTTTAACCCGAAAGTCCAACAGGCAGTTAACCGTATTCAAAGTTATAAAGAAACACGTGATGTTATTCTGGCAGCGAGAGAGAATAATTTTCATTCAATAAGTTTAGAT
>DAOVYB010000061.1 GCA_030635835.1 Gammaproteobacteria bacterium | reverse complement strand
ACTGCATCTTTACATTCCTGAATTTGTTCAATATCAGCTGGTTCTTGTTTAAATTGAGATGCAGAAGTCGATAACAGACTAAATTGTTCTTTTAGATGTTCAATAAATATATTAAACAATTCCTGATCATGTTCTTCTTCATCACTACTGGCGTCTGTATTTATTGGATCCGCTGTTACTTGTGCTGAAGTCGTAGTGCTATCTGCTACTGAAGCATCTTCTGTTACTGCTTCATCACCTTCAATTTGAACTGTTAATTTTTCGATTAATTCATCAACGGATGATTGTTCTTCCTGTGCTGATTCCAGTTCCGAAACAAGTTCAACAATCCGGTCTCGTCCATTTATTAATAAATAAACAATTTCCTGAGTTGTCTGCTTATTTCCCTGACGCAACAAGTCTAATAAATCTTCCAGGCGGTGTGATAACCGCGAGATTTTATCCAGCCCGGTAAGTTGTGATGCACCTTTAACATTATGCATTGTCCGAAAAATGTCATTCAACAAATCCAGATTGCTTAAATCATTACCTAACTCCAGCAATAACGATTCCATCTCATCCAGATGTTCTCTGGACTCATCAATAAAATCATTTAATAGTGCCATGTTAATATCGGTCATTATATTTTCCTTATCGGGAACTGCTCTCTACGTCTCTTTAAATCGAGTTAAAATCAGCTTAACTTCCCACAAGTTCAAGAATCTGATCAGTCTGATGTTTATTCACTAATCCGAGTGCACCTATATTTTCCACTTCGTCACGATATTTTTCTTCATCAAGGTTAGACAAAATTAAAATTTTAGCGTCACTATCTATGGCCATAATTTCTTTTGAAGCCGTAAGTCCATCCATACCACGCATGGTGATATCCATAGTGACAATATCCGGCTTAAGCTCCTGATACATTTCAATCGCATCTGTACCACTACTGGCTTCACCGACTATTTCATGTCCCGCTTCTTTCAGCACCTTCATAATAACGCGGCGCATCATGGTGGAATCTTCAACAACTAATATTCTTTTTCCCATTAACCTCATCCAACCTTAATCTTGTAAAAATATAAACTACTCAACTATTGCTTTTTCACTTATTCAACAATTACTTCGTCAATCAGTTTAACTTCATCAAAATCCATATCTTTAAGTGCATAATATTCTTCATTGAAAAGAACACTTTCAAAATCAAGAATAATCAATAACCTGTTATCAATTTCACAAACACCACGAATATATTGATTTTCAAGACCTGCAATAACAATATTGGGTGGTGGATCAATATCATCTTCTGCAATCTTGAGTACTTCAGAAACATTATCAACAATAAAGCCTACAACCCGATTACCGATACGTAAAATCAGTACCCAGTTCTTCTCTATATCGTTATCCGCCAGGTACAAACTTAAACGTTTACGTAAATCTATAACCGGAATAATGTCGCCACGTAAATTAATCACGCCTTCAACAAAAGAAGGGGAGTTTGGTACCGGTGTCACTTCTGTGGAACGAATAATTTCCTGTACCGTCAGAATATCAACACCAAATTTTTCACGACCAATGCCAAATCCAACCAGCTGCATTAAGCCGTCATCTTCGTCATCCTCTACTCGCTCTAATTCATAAGTAGTGTCAGCCATTTGTGTAAACCTCCATAAATAACCTCATCAGTTTATAAACAGGAACTGCATGTACGATTTAACATAAAAGCAGTTCCTGTTAGCCAGCAATTCTAAATCTTAAATTGCTGTACCTGTGATGTGAGGTTGTCTGATTGCTCACGTAAGTTTTGCGTAATACCTACAACCTTACCCGCACCTTCTACCGTTTGTGATGCCGCGACGGCTGATTCAGTTGAAAGTTTGGTGATAGCTTTAGAACGTTGAGCCTGTAAACCGGTTAACTCACTCATTTCTTCACCTCGTTTTACCACGCCCGCCATTTCATTATTCATTTCATCAATCGAAGTATTCGATTCATTTACCAGTTCGGTGATGCTATTTGAATAATCAAGCAGAACTTTCAGTGCATCTTCTGCCGCGCTACGACGAACACCCTGTTCCTGTGCCATGCCTCCGATTTCCTGTGCCAGGGTATTGAGTGTTTCTACCTGAGCTTTAACTTCCTCTGTATTCTTATTCAAGACTTCTGAGGTGTTACTGATCTGCTGGATGGCTTCCATATTAACTCGACCACCATCTGCAATCTTGGCAAGTGCCTGTTGTGATTGGTCAGTCAGTTTTACACCCGCGGCAACGTTACCGGTTGATTCTTTAATTAACTGGGTGATTTCTTTTGCTGCTTCAGATGAACGCTGAGCGAGTTTACCAACTTCGTCCGCCACCACCGCGAAACCTTTACCGTGCGCACCGGCACGTGCCGCTTCTACCGCAGCATTCAGTGCAAGTAAGTTGGTTTGTTCCGCGATTTCGGTGATTACACCAATGATTTCAGAGATTTGTTCAGACGATTCAGAGATAGCCTGCATACCTTGTACCGTTGAGGCAACCGAAGTGTGACCTTCTTCTGCCGCATCAAGTGATGCTTTACCATGTTCCTGTGCCTGACCAACGGCGTTCTGCATGTTTTCTACCGCGTTTACCATGGTGGCAATTGATTTGGTCACCTCTTCTACCATGTTGCCCTGTTCCTGAGCAGATGCCACAACCTTGGCACCGGTTTCACCCATTTCAGATACACGTTCAATGGTGATATTTGCCTCTTTATTTGTACCATCAGCAGACTCTGATACTGTTTTCATTTTGTTTACCAGATCTGACAATAATTTCTGTGATGCTTGTGCAGCTGACTGCTGACCTGCTGCTGCATTTGATACCTGACCGGCAGTATTACCCATTTCGGTGATTACTTTTTCAGAGGTCTGGGCACGTTTCATTTCTTCTTCCGCCCGGTTTCTGTTATTACCCGCACCGGTTGCCACGGTTTGAGAGGAGTCAGCCACCGAAACCGCTGCATCACTTACAACACCGAAGGCGCCCCTGATAACTTCCATCATGTTATTAAATGCGCTAGACATTTGGCCGATTTCATCCCGGCCACCTTCCGGTACCATGATGGTCAAATCGCGTTTTTCCGCAATCTCACGTACCGTATTTGCCAGTTGGACAATTGGGCCCGCAATGATTCGTGTTAGTACCACCGCGAAGAACAGTGCGATCACAATACCTGCAATCATTAAGATCCACTCGATGTTGGTCAAATCGCTCATCAATTGTGCCATTGCACTACCATCAGACAGTAACAATTCACGTTGGTTGTCTACCATGCCTTCCAACTGAGTAACAATTATAGCCGCGGTAGGTGCTGCTCGTGTACCCAACCAGAAGTTCGCGAGATTCGCTTCTTTACTTGCCTTGATTTTAAACATTTGAGGTGGATAAGCATTAAATTCTGCACGAATGACTTTGAATTCATCAAAGGCAACACGTTGTTCCGCTGTTAAATACGAATAATAACCCGATAAATCACCAAAACGTCGGGTATTGATTGCCCAGAAGCTTTCAAATTTAGTTTTGTATTGAAGTTCACCGGCCAATAAGAATGCACGAATGTTCGCCAGACCTAAACCTAATGAACCACGCACGTCAGCCATGGCAAACAGGACTTTTCTTCGTGTGTTATCCGCTTCCTGTTTACCCTCGATGTTGATCATCTTGGTGATCAAGGTTGCCAACTTAGCTGCTCGTGGTGCCGCATGTTCGAATAACATTTTTTGTGCCGGAGTGGCATCAATGGTATTGGCGATATCTTCAATTTCCTGTTGGAACTTACGGAAGTTAACCATTTCTTTTTCAATGATTTTAAGACGTTTTACGTTTTCCGGGTTGGTCCAGCTCCTGGAGAATGCACGCAGCTCGTCAAGTTTAGGATCAAGCCAGTCGTTCCATGCATGTGCCCTTTCTGTTTTGAACTGAGGATTGCCCAATAGCATCCAACCACGCAGGCCGGAGAGTGATTGGTTCAAGCCGTTAAGCATACCCAAACTCGCCTGGGCGGTTGGGGTTCTTAAGTCAACAACTCGTTTTGCCAAAACATCTACCTTGGCAACCTGGAACAGGGTGATTGAAATTGCAACAACCAACAATAAAATCATGATTCCGAAACCGGAACCCAGCTTTGTCGCTAGTTTTAAGTTGCCGAATAAGCCTACATTACTAGTGTTAGCCACGTGAGCACCTCCATTTAATATTTTCATGGGTTAAGGGTGATGGGTTGTTAACGAAAGCTTCAACGTTAGTACGTTGAAGCAAACCGCCACCGATTACCCATGCAAAATTAATCGCAAACAAGTTGTTTGCTTCGTTCTTGATACATAACACATCTGTACTTCTTAATTTTGAAGTAGCGATGCGCATTTTAGTTACGAGATTAAATTTTCTTAATAATAAGAAAACATAACCAGCATAATTCTTTTTAAGGTATTTCATATTGTTATTATTACCCCGTTAATTCCGATATATCCGTACCATTCATTTCATGTATTTTATGAATGGTTGCTGCAATCTTATTGTCTGCCACACTAATACTGCCCATTGCCCTGTCTTGTGCAGTACCGGGCATGGTTTTACAAAGTGATGTCATCTGATCCTGTGCTATCGCAACACCACCCATTCGTACCACTTCTTCTAATCCCTCTGCGCCATCAAAACCTGAGCCTGAAAGCACAATACCGATACAGTTTTCTTTTACAACATCGGCTGCAGAAAACATCAGCATATCAATCGCGCCTTTACGTGAAGCAAACGGTGCCGGGCTAACATGCAAGGTATAATCATCACCTTGTTCATGCACGGTTGTGTAATCAAGACCAGAGTTCAAATAAACCACACCTGGACGTAATACTTCATCATGCGCACCACGTTTAACGTGAATAGCACTTATATTATTTAAGTAACTGGCAAAAGCATCGACATGTTCGCGAATGGCATACATGGTCACAAGGTAACTAAATGGCACATCAGAATTTAAATGAGGAATAATCTTTAATAACGCACCATAACCGCCCTCAGCTGTACCTATTGCAACAACTTTTTCGGGTTTGCCATTTTCAAAACTATAGTCCTGAACCAGGTTATGGTGTTCACTGCGAATATATTTAATCGAACCTACTTCGACTTCAGCCGCATATTCAATTTTGCTACGAATATCCGCTTCCTGTTCACTTAAATCCGTATCCTGCAAGGCAGAAGGTTTCGCGATAAAATCAACCGCACCATAACGTAAAGCATCAAACGCGACTCGGGCTCCTTCAAGTGTCAGACTGCTTAACATAACAGTAGGAACCGGACTTTTAATCATGATGTGTTTAAGCGCGGTAATACCATCCATCACCGGCATTGCAACATCAAGAGTAATAACATCGGGTTGATATAATGAAATTGCATCAATGGCTTCCTGCCCATTGGCTGCCTGCCCCACAACCTGAATATTAGAACCATAGGAAAACATATCAGCGATGGCATCTCGCATCACCCTGGAATCGTCAACAATAAGTAATCTAATATTATCTTTCATATTTTTATCTAATTATCTTTATTCTCTGGCCAGATGCTTTTGAACTTTATCTAACAAATCTTCAGCGTTAACCGGTTTAGTAAGATATTCATCGGTTCCGCGCATCTTTCCCTTTAATTTATCGAACAGGGCATCACGCGAGGTAAGCGCAATTACCGGCATATGTTTATATTTTCCATTACTCCGAATGACATCAAGTACTTCATAGCCATCCAGCTTAGGTAAGATCAAATCCAGTAAAACCAAATCCGGATTGATTTCTTCCACCGTATTCACCGCTTCTTCACCATCAACCGCTTCAAAAATGGAGTAACCTTCTTTCACTAAAGCATCGACAACCAACTTTCTTGCCATTCCACTATCTTCAACGACTAATATTTTTTTCGGGCCCTGAGATGCCGCAGCATCATTCATATCGGTAACAATTTTGCTTAATTCATTAAAAATAACTTCATTAGATGGTAAGCGTTCATAGAAGATTTTTGGATCATCCCGTTTTGTTACATCGTATTTAAAAAAGTAAAAAGCCCTCTTCACTTCACGTAATAACTGAACTGCTTTCATACCACCCTGCATCAAATGAAATACTTCGATGATTTTACCCTTTGATAAAGTAATCGTAGCGGCATGGCCTTCATCGGTACGCATATACAACGTACCTGAGCGTTTTTCAAAACATAAACGTTTTAATGTTTCAACAGCGTCACTAAAAGGCGGAAATGTTTTGCTATGTTCGATTGTCACTTACACTATCTCCAAAACTTTCTTAAGTGCTTCCTTAATGATGCCTTGTATAACTTTTCTATCGGCATTCTTAAATTATCAATTATTTTTATTAAACTTACTTTTAATATGTTATACCGGTTATAAAAAAAGCGCTAAATTATTGAATTACTAGTGATATCGGCATGAAATAAAATGACTTTAGAAAAAAATTTTAATTAAAGTTAATTTTTTTATTTTTTAATAATTTATCTACATTATTATTTTTTTAACCAGCAATCTCATGCACTTCAAAAATAAAATCTCATTTATTTAAAGTATTAATATTTATAAATACACTTAATTTTCTTGCTTTATATATAGTCAGGGGGGGTGACTACATTAACTCTATTTTTATTAATGATTTGTTATATTTTAATGTTGATTATAGATATAGCATCTAAATTGTTGAATTACAAGAATTATAAAGGATATTAAATATTGAAGTTAATGATAATGATGGTAAATATGCTTACTAGTTCACAATTTACACATTTTAAATGAGTTATTAGTGAAGGGATGAATTATTTAGGTTGTGTAAAAACACAGGCTGGAAACAGCATCCATAATTAATAATATCGGTTAGGGTTATTACCTATATAAAGTAGAGGGTTATAAAAATCAGATGGATATATATTTAATAATTATTTTTAAATAAATTTATTTATTAAACAGTTCTTCTTCCATTGATAAAAATACCTGGTAGGCATTACGTCGATGTGCTTCTTTAAATGCAGGTAAATGTTCAAACTCACTCCAGTCAGTTTTATCAAATGTTGTTGCGAAATCATCAAGATTTTCTACAGCTTCAGACATAACACTGCGAATCTTTGCCAAATAACGTCGAGTCGAAGTAATCGCCTGGTTTGGTTTTTTAGCTGCAGGGCCATGGCCGGGTACAAGTGCTGCGATTTTACCCACTTCCATTTTTACTAACGTCTCTAACCACGTTTTTGTATTCGCATCACCGAGATAAGGCACCCTGCCTTCAAAAATAATATCGCCGGAAAATAAAACACGCTCAGGTTCTATATATAAAGTTAAATCACCGTCAGAATGAGCTGCACCGAGAACATCTAAGGTGAAATTTATTCCACCATGCGCAAATTTCATCGACTTATCGATAATGACATCGGGTGTCACTAAATGTGTTTTTTCATTCACCCAGGGCTCTAACGAGAAACGGCGATCTTCAAGCAGGGCATCATTTTTAGATGCACTCAAATATTCCATTGCACCTTTAGGCGCAATAATTTGTGCGCCGAGTTGTTTAAATACCTGTAAACCATATATATGATCAGCATGATAATGACTGACAATCACTTTAATGACTGATTTATCGGTAACACTGCGAATTTTTGTTAATAATAAATGAGCAAGAGAGGGTGTGCCTAAGGTATCAAAAACAACAACACCATCATCGGTAACAATAAAACCGGCGTTGGAAATAAAACCTTCATTATCTGTCGCAATACCTGCTTTGCCCTGCACATAATAAACATGTTCAGAGACTTGTTTTAATTCCATAGCAACACTTGTTGCAGGATAGGTATTTTTGTTTTCTTGATTACATCCCAGTAAGACACTGCTGATGAATAAAATAAATGCTAAGCGCATTAACTGCCTCGTTTTTTTTTCGTTTCTTCTTTTTCTGAAAAAATCAGTTAAAACCTGGCCGCATTCCTTTGCTAATATTCCGCGTTCAACATT
>DAOVYB010000081.1 GCA_030635835.1 Gammaproteobacteria bacterium | reverse complement strand
TAACCAGTAAATCTCACGTGCTGTTTGCGGGCCAATCAAAGTCTGATGCAATCCGCGTGGAATTGCTGCTTTATTTTCTGCAACGGGTATTTTACCTGCCATGATTTCAGCAGTTTCCTGCGGGTAACGGGGATCGCGATCTGCTTCGGCATAACCGTTTGGAAAGATTGGCAATCCGCTGCTGAGATCATATTTATCTGTGGCGCCTAGGGTGTGTAATATTTCATGGGTGATCACCACGGCATTTGATGCGGTCATTTTTTTAGTGGCAAAGGCATTCACAATACCCAGCATACCTTGTTGTAAACCGAGCGAATGCGCCAAAGGTTGCTGATCTTTCACATCAAAATATTTTACGAAAATGCGAATGTGTGGCGCGGGACCCTGATAAGTATTTGCCTGATAAGCCCAATAGCGGAGCTTTAGACTCCACAGCATAATTTCCCAAACTGCACCTGATTCAGGTGGCTCCGGTGGTAAGGAGTCAACCTGAGGTGCGAGTTTGAGAGTAAAAGGTTTTTTCAACTTCAAGTTAAATTCCTGCGCTTCCTCGGTAATAAACTCTTCGATAGGTTGAAAATCCTGTATTTCAAGTTTGTTGATATATTGCTGGGTGATACGACTGTTATCTGCATTAATGGGGTAAACGGCAATCCAGAGTGGCTGTTTCCACTCAGTACTTCGTTTACTGGTGAGCCAGCTGCCGAGCGCAACAGCAATTAACACGATTGAAAGAATAAAAATTCGAACTATTTTAAAGAGCTTTCTTGCTGACACGAATCGGTGTCTCCCTGACAGATAGTTTTAGAATTAATACGAGGGTATCCCGCAAAGTCCATTTTGAAAAGGATTGTTTTATTGTGATATACGTTCAGGACAGGATAATTGTGTATATTGCAGAGTTTAAAGAGCCGTGGGGGCTGACAACTTTGCGTTATATTGATAAGCGGCCAATAATTGCCGATTGTTGCCCACTTAAGTATGCTCTTGCCCGGTTAACTTTTTCTACACAGCCAGGGTATTCGGCAAATTGAAGCTGAACCTGCGCGGCGACTAATAATGAGTTTGCACGGCTTAAGTTGGTCTGATGGATAGTCTGTGTGCCGGTATTCAAGTGAGAATTAAGGCTTTGAATGCCTTGCTCACATGCGGAGGCAATATCATCATGGGTTTGCATTAAATTGCAGCCAGAAAGGCTACCAGCGGCCATGAGAGCAAATAATATTGTCAGCGATGTCTTTTTCATATGTACCTGTACTGAATGTTTCAATATAGTCCGTTACATATGTATCCCTGTATTGATAGATACAATATAGTTGTAAATGTTTAACTAATCTTTGAACTAGTCCCCACTTTTTTTGTATAAACTGAAACTAAATTAATATTTCAAAAGTGAGATAATAATTGCCTAAAATATACTAAGCATATTTCATGCCTGTAAGTAGAAGCGCCTGTTTTTAGGTTGAGTATAAAATTAAAAACTAGAGGAAATGGTCATGCCATCTTTTGATGTGGTTTCTGAAGTCGATTCTCATGAAGTAACAAATGCGGTTGATCAGGCGAATAGGGAGTTGAGTACACGGTTTGATTTTCGCGGTGTTGAAGCGACATTTGAACGTGCGGATGACGTCATCACAATGACAGCCGATGCGGATATCCAGTTACAGCAAATGCTGGATATTTTACAAAATAAACTACATCGCCGTGAGATTGATATTTCCTGTTTGGAAGTGGCTGATGCCACAAAACTGGGAAAACAAGTAAAACAAAGGGTCACCATCCGACAGGGTCTGGATAAGGAAATTTCACGAAAAATTGTTAAGTTAATAAAAGAAAAAAAACTCAAGGTTCAGGCTGCAATTCAGGGAGAGAAGGTTCGAATCACCGGTAAAAAGCGCGATGACCTGCAACAAACCATTGCAACCTTAAAACAGGCAGAATTTGATATGCCTTTGCAGTTTGATAATTTCCGTGATTAGGGACGGTTCAGGTTGAAGCAGAAAATCGTTGATTTTGATAAGAATGAACATGGCGACTGGTTTGCGATTTTAAACTGTGGTCATACCCGGTATGTACGGCATAAGTCCCCTGGTTTAATCGGCCATGAGTAGATCCATGAGTAGATTAAGGTGTAGGGGTAGCTGCGAGTCGGAAAAAATATCTGGGTACTGAATTAAACTGTAAAAAGTGCGAGATACCTTATTAATAAATTTAATCATGAAAGTCGCTTAATAAGCTTGAAAGACGTGTTTTGTGCAACTAGATTATGTGTAGATACTTCAGGAAAGAGCTATTCAGCATACCAACTTAGATTCACTGATATTTTGTACGTTTAATATTGATTTAAAAAAATAGGGCCCTTCTTTCATGCTTTATTAGCATGAACCTTCCCCCGTTGAGCACTGAGGAAGGTTTTTTTTTGCCTCTTGAAATTGATTTTAAGGTGTTAAACCTTTTCTTAATGGTGCAGATTTTATTTGGCTGTATTCACTCATTGAACCATCATAAACTTTTACCTGCTTATAACCTAAACGGCGCAGGGTAAAATATGCACGGGAAGCACGATGTGCTGACTGACAATAAACCGTAATGGCTGCATCTTTCTGACTAATGCCTATCTGCTTTAATTGAGTTTTAATTGTGTTCTGATTTTGCATCATAAATGCATTTTCAAAATTAACAGCCTGTAGCCATTCCCATGATTTTGCTCCCGGGATATGCCCACTTCTGGGATAGCGGGGATGCCCTGCATATTCTTCTTTGCTGCGCACATCCAGCAGGATATTTTTATTGTTGAGTTTTGCATTAATAATATCGTCTATTACCGCAGTATTATCACGGCCGGAATTTTTATTGGCATGATATTGAAGAGGTTTTATATTTTTTGAATTAGCGGTGACTTTCTTCCCCGCAAGAATCCATTTAACCAGTCCACCATTTAGCAGCGAGATATTTTTGTGGCCAATTTTTTCCAGTTCCCAGAAAAGACGACTTGCATTTAACCCCCCCATATCATCATAAATCACAACATGGTGCTTAGCTGTAATGCCGAGTAACCCCAGAATTTTAATTAAGTGATCTTTGCCAACACTTAAACTAACACCTTTTTTACTACGCAAATTAATCGCACTGTAAGGCAGGTGTGTTGCACCGGGAATATGAAAGCGCTGATATTGTGTGGCATCTGACATATCAATAAGGCGAACAGATGGTGAGTTTAAGTTTTTTTGTAGCCAGTTAATATCAACTAAAAAAGACGATGAAGAAAAGGCTAAACCTGAATTAAAGAGTAAGGATAAGAAGAGTATTTTTTTTAACATGATTTTATGCGCTTTATTTTTTGTTAATAATAAGATTCGATTATATAAAATTAGTGCTCAATGTAATGATGTATTTGCAAATAATCAATTATTTTGTGATTTGATCCCGCTTTATTTATCAGCAGAATATTTACACTTAGCTTATTGCCCCCCTCCACAGGAAAAGTACTGTTATGGATAATAATGAGAAAATTTATGATGTCATTGAGCAGGCGATCGATAATCAAACTTCGTTTGGTGATTTATTAACTACAGAAGAAAAACAAACATTAATTGATCATGGCATGGTTCATTCCGCAATGATTGATGAAATATTATGTAAACAAGGTGAGAGTGATCGCCGGGTTTTTATCGTTGTCATAGGTGAAGTTGAAATAAGTGAAGGTAATGATGAGGATCAGGTTGTTCTTGCACATTTAAAACACGGAGAAGTGTTTGGTGAAATTTCAGCTTTATTTGATTCTCCCCGTATCTCAACCGTTAGAGTTAGCAAACCCAGCGTATTATTAACTATTCCCGGTGCATTGTTTGAAAGAGTGATTACCGGACGTTCAGAACTATACAGTGCAATATTAGAGCGGTATAAAAATCGTTTAAGTGAAACCGCCTTGCGTAGTGTTGATTTATTTCGTCAGCTGGATAAAACCGCTTTAAAACCTTTAATTGATGCATCCTCAATCTCCGTTATCTCTGCTGGAGGCATTATTGTAAATGAAGGCGAGGCAGGAGATTATTTTTACATTATTATTCGGGGCACTGCACGTGTCTCGCATGATATAGATGGCAGCATAATTAATCTGGCATTAATGCATTCAGGTGATTATTTTGGTGAATGGTCAGTGTTAACTGGTGCACCGCGTGCGGCAACCGTTTCTGCAATCAACTGTGTTGATATATTACGAATTGAACGCGCTGTAATGCTGGACTTTATTCAAAAACATCCCGAGGTGGGGGAAAGAATAGATCTGGTTGCACATAACCGACGTGAAAGTGTATCGGGCTCAGGGTTACCTGAATCAGTCGAACAACTTAAACAGCTGGTACAAAATATTGAAGATGTTATTCAAAAAGGATTAGCTGAATAAGGTATTTCTATACTTTTTCTGTATACATACGTTAATCTGAGAGAGTTGAAAGCTCAGGCATGTAAGAGAAAAAGATGGATTCCTGTCAAACGTTAATAGCAAAAATACAAACAGAACATAAAGCGGGGCGTTTAATTTTACCATCGTTGCCGGGTATTGTAGTGCGTGTACGTCAGGCTATATATGATGATGCAGAAAATCTGGGCAATATTGTAAAGCTAATTCAACTTGATCCTTCTTTAACTGCTCGCTTAGTTCAAATTGCAAACTCTCCTTTGTATCGAAGTCGGAAACCGGTAGAAAACTGTTTAATGGCCGTGAATCAGCTTGGCCTGTCAACAACACGAGATCTTGTAACCTGTTTGGTATTAAATAATATTTTTAATACCGAAAATAAAGTACTGGCAAAAAAAGTTAAGCAGCTTTGGCATCATAGCTGTCATGTTGCCGCTATTGCTTCAACCATTGCTAAGGTCACGCCTAATTTACATGAGGATACTGCTTTGTTAGCAGGTTTATTACATGATATTGGTGTTTTACCTGTACTGTATTATGCTGCTGAATTTCCAGATATTGTTCAGTCCGAAGAAAAATTAAATTTTGTAATAAAAAATTTACGCGCATCGCTTGGTCAGCAAATATTACAGAACTGGAATTTTGATGAAGCATTAAGTACTGCCGCTACAGAAGCTGAAAACTGGTTGCGTACCAGTGCTGAAGATGCAGATTATACTGATGTTGTGATTGTTGCTCAGATGCACAGTTATTTTGGAAGTGAACGTTATTCAAATCTGCCGCCTTTATTGTCGATTCCGGCATTTCAAAAATTATCGTTGAGCAAATTGGGTGCTGATGCCAGTTTAGAAGTTTTATTTGAAGCTGATCAGGATATACGTAACATCATGGCAATGTTGGGTTAAATGCTTTTGCCTGAATATACGGTGTACCTTGGCATAACTTTCGCATAAAATAAATATTATGAAATTACGATATAGCTCAGTCTGTTTTAAGAGGAAAACGTTTATGTCTACACGAATTATATTATTGGTAACCGCATTATTAATGAGTAATGTTGCTTCTTCGCAAGAAATTAATATTCAGTTAGCTAATGATAGTGCTCGATTTATGTATCTTACAGAAGCTTTTGGTCAGGATTTTGGCCGTCTCGAACTCGAAGCAGGTTTTTTATATAACCAGAATGGCAGCACAATGGTAAATGCTGGTCTGTTGGTTCGAGGTGAGAGTGTTTCAATTCCACTGATTGTTGCTATTGGTGCCCGTGCTTACTATGCACAGTTTTCCCCTTATACAATAGGTGCAATTGCAGTTGGTGGGGATTTATTGTTAGCGCCGGAATCATGGGGTGGCTTTGGTACCGGTATTTTTTATTTTACTGCTCCGGGCGTGGTTTCTTTTGCAGATGCAGCAGGTTTAACGGAATATGGTGTTTACATGAATTTTCAAATAACACCACAGGCAAGAATTTCAGGCGGCTATCAGCATATTGATGCACCTATTACAAATGCCGGAACTGTCGTGATTGATAAAGGTGTTTATTTTGGACTTAATTTAAGTTTTTAAATTAATTAACAGTAGTAGTTATAAATTAAGAATAAAAAAAGGGGCAATGTGTGCCCCTTTTTTAATAGCCGGTATTGGTATTACTACAGGGCCATATCTTTTAGTGCTTTTAAAGGCTGAATTTTTACAACATTACGAGCCGGTTTCGCTTTGAAGATAGTTTCTTCACCAGT
>DAOVYB010000034.1 GCA_030635835.1 Gammaproteobacteria bacterium | reverse complement strand
GGGTAGAGCAATCGGCTAATAATCGATTTGTCGTAGGTTCGATTCCTACTATCACACCAACAGCCTAAGAAGCTGACATGGCAAAGGCGAGAGCCCTGCGGTTCGAGTCCGCATAATCGGTGGGTAAAACCACCACAACGGGAAATGCTCCCGTGAGTTAAATGCAATTCGCTTTTTCAATACTTTGGTCTTGATGAGAGAGGCGTATTTAATGTCACAGCATGTTTATTGCCTGCGACATAACAACGTACTTTTACCAGTAATAAGTAACAAACTGGACAAAGCAAATCATAGTCATAACTGAATAGCGTTATGACATGGTTTGTAGCGTACAGAGCGATATTTAAAACACGTGAGAGTATACAGTTTTGTCCCGCTTTAGGTATGTGGAGTATTTCTCAAAATTTATAAAAGGAGAAGTAATGATGTTCGGATTAAAACGTATTGTTATCGCACAACACGAACGTGGAGTGTATTTGAAAGATCGTAGCATCGTTAAGATTCTTGAACCGGGCATCTACCGTGTATTTGATCTGTTAGGTCGTGTTGCGGTCGAGGTTCATAACTTAACAGTGCCAGAATTTAACCACCCTTACGTAGATGTATTGGTGAAAAATAAACGTGAACTGGTGGATGAATACTTTCAGTTTATTGAATTAGGTGAGTATGAAGTCGGACTGGTTTACAAAAACGGTAAATTAAATGGTGTACTGGCACCAGGAACCCGACAGCTGTACTGGAAAGGTTTAGTTGATGTGAAAGTTGAAGTTCTGAATATTGAACAAGACTACGCCGTTCCTAAAGAAAAAGTTGGCTTGATTGCACATGCTCGTATGGATGCGATGCCGCGTGAAGTCATTAACTATGTGTATGTGAGCGAAGTCGCTGACAACCACGTAGGACTATTAATTGTTGATGGTGAGTTAGTACAAAACCTGAAACCAGGGTTGTATGTTTACTGGAAGTTCAACCGTAACGTGAAAGTTGAACAGGTTGAACTGCGTATGCAAGTGATGGAAGTACAAGGTCAGGAAATTCTGACTAAAGACAAAGTAAGCTTGCGTGTGAACTTGTCTGCGCAATACCAGGTCACTGATCCGGTTACTGCACGTAGCAAGTTAGTGAACATGACTGACTATGTATACCGTGAACTGCAGTTTGCGCTGCGTCAGGCAGTAGGTACTCGTACTTTAGATACTCTGCTGGCTAACAAGGATGAACTGGATAAAGTGATCTTTGATGAAGTTAAAGTGAAGGTGGCTGAATTTGGAATCCAGATTCGTAGCGTTGGTGTTAAAGATGTGATTCTGCCAGGTGACATGAAAGATATCCTGAACCAGGTGGTTGAGGCTGAAAAAGTGGCTCAGGCAAATGTGATCAAACGTCGTGAAGAAACTGCGGCAACTCGTTCACTGTTAAACACTGCACGTTTAATTGAAGACAACCCAACTTTAATGCGTTTGAAAGAACTGGAAGTTCTGGAAAAAGTAACTGAAAAGGTTGATAAGTTAACTGTATTCGGTGGATTAGATGGTATTTTGAAAGACACTGTACGTATTAATTTGCATGAGTGAGTTAATGATTTTAAACAGGAGGTGATCCTTATATTGCACTCGATGTCTGAATTTTTAATAAAGGCATCGAGTGTATTTTAAGATCGCTATAAAGGTTTGCTCAAATAAGAGGCTGAAAATGAAACAAGAATTAGTTGATGAAATTATTGCTTGCATGCCAAAAGAGCGAACTCTGTTTCGTTACTTTAAGGATCGTTACGCTTTAATGTTACTGAGTTATATGACAGAGAAAAATATCAATGATATTTCTGATATTAAAAAGTCAGATTTCTCTGGGTTATTAGCCAGACCTTTTGTTAAAGAACATTTGCATATGATGGGTGGCGGTAAAATTTCGAAAGAGTTAATCCAGTATTTGTGGCCACATGAAGTGTATAACTTCGTATTAACCGTATCTAAATGGAACAACGCGAAGAATAATGGTGGTCAGACATCAAGGAGAGGTCATAACCTGGTATTACAGTTGAATTTTTCTAATCAGCATGATGTCGATTATAAAGATTTAGTTAAACCGGAGTGTGAACAACTGCTGAATTATTACGGGCATCCAATTTTAGAAACAGATGAACGTCAGTATTTTCATGAAACCCTGGCATGGGCACGTATAGATTTGGATTTTGATACCAATGAAGCCTTAATTGAAGAAGTGCAAAGTGACTGGATTCGCCGCGCTAAGCGTCTTTATTCAAATGCTGTTTGGTACAAAAAACGTCGATATAAAAAAGTCCATAACTGGGATGTCATGGGAGACGTTGATAGTGTGATTAAATATTATGAAGAAAACTTAATTCCTTATAAAACATTATGGGATGAAGCCATGCTGGCTGCGTCAATTGACTTCATTAGAAATGAATTAGGTATTGAGAAAATTCATTACCACAGCGTTAAAACAGGACCATGTGTAAAGCGAATTTCATATACCAGACCACCAATATCACTATATGAAAAGTTGCCAAAACGATTTTGCTTTAAAAAATCTGCTGAAGCGCCAGAGTTTTTGCAGTCAGATAAGGAATTTCGTCGTTTATATAAAAAACTTCGTAATCCGGAATGGTTTAATTTAGCAGTATAAATAGAGGAGGTGCATCATGAGTAAATATGAATTAATCGAACAGGGTTATTCCTTTTGAAAAAATGAGTAAACGTCGAAAAGGATATCCCTCTGAAACAAACGTAAAACGAGGTATTAGAGTAGTACATGGCAATAAAGAGTTAACAGAAAAACTGGGACGGAATGATCCCTGTGTCTGTGGCTCTGGTCTTAGATTTTAAGAAATGTTGCTTACATACAAAAAAGTATGAAGGCTCACAACGCCATGTTTATTACAGAGATTAAAAAGGAATAAGATTATGCCAATTAAAAATATAATCACAAAAGGTAAAGTGCCGGTAAAAATTTACACTGATGATATTGAGCATCAAGCCTATCAACAGCTGTTAAATATTTCACAGTTACCGTTTATACATAGCCATGTGGCAGCCATGCCGGATGTGCACTTTGGTAAAGGTGCAACAGTAGGATCGGTGATTCCCTGTAAAGGGGCCATTATCCCTGCGGCAGTGGGTGTTGACATTGGTTGCGGAATGAATGCACTGCGGTTATCAATCAAAGCAAAAGATTTGCCGGATAACTTACGTACGGTTCGTTCTGCTATTGAAGAAGCGATCCCGGTGGGGTTTGATCGTCATAAAACAGATAAAGCGCGGGCTTCAACAGTGCGTGCCTTATCCGTTGGTATGGATGAGGTTTTAAACAAGCATCCAAAGATTCTAAAGATGATGAAAAAACCTTATCAAACCTGGGTGCGCCAGTTAGGTACACTTGGTGGCGGAAATCATTTCATTGAACTTTGTTTGGATGAAAATGATGACGTCTGGATCATGTTGCATTCAGGTAGTCGCGGTATCGGTAACATGATTGGTCAATACTTTATTCGTATGGCACAAAAAGATATGGAACGTCATATCCATAACCTGCCACATAAAGATTTGGCTTACTTTACCGAAGGTGCAGAGCACTTTAATGACTACGTGACAGCCGTGCATTGGGCGCAGGATTATGCGATGGAAAATCGTCGTGAAATGATGCGTTTGATTGTTGATGCGCTGAAAAAAGCACTACCAAAATTTGGTGTGACTAAAGAAGCGATTAATTGTCACCACAATTATGTATCGATGGAAAATCACTTTGGTGAAAATGTTTTCATTACACGTAAAGGTGCGATCAGTGCAGGTGAAAATGAACTAGGAATTATTCCGGGTAGTATGGGTGCAAAATCATTCATCGTGTCTGGTAAAGGTAACCCGGAATCATTCTGCTCTTGCTCACATGGCGCGGGTCGTAAAATGAGTCGTAGCAAAGCGAAGCGTGAATTCAGCAAAATGGATTTGGAAGCTCAAACTGAAGGCATCGAATGTCGGAAAGATACCGGTGTGATAGATGAAATTCCAGGTGCTTACAAAGATATTGATGTGGTCATGGATCATCAACATGATTTAGTTGATGTGGTTCATACTTTGCGTCAGGTAGTCTGTGTGAAGGGGTAACGGAGTTACCCCTTTATCTTGTGTCCTTTTATAAAAGAGTTTTCAATAGAATATTCAAATATTGGCTTTAGGCTTGTTATTTAAGTCATTAATTTTTATACATTTTCGGTATGTCTGACATATAAGCTAATTCACACATTTAAATAAAGTGAGATTATTGTGATTGTGCTATAATTTTATATTGTGCAGTGACATTATTTGTATTTTTTACTTCAAGTTGGGCAGTAGTAAGTATGTTGTTGAATCGAATACCTGCGGTACTTATTTGTATATCGAAATTATTATTTATTCTTATCATTGTTTCTACTTGTCATGCTGCAATTGCAGATAACGCATTTAACATTTATAACCAACCAAATAATGATTGGATACAACCCGTAGTTATTGGCTTGTGTGTATTCATATTATTTCTTATTTTTTTGTATTACTTTAACTCAACCCGTTCAGAACGGCTTGGACTTGAGTTTGGAACCAGAAAATATAACATTTACGTTATTAGCGCAGTGATTTTTTTTCTGGTCGTTATTATCACAGCAGGTTGGGTAGGATTACGAGTAAACGAACAAAATTCGCTAAACGATATAAATAACTCTATTGAAACTGTTCGTGAGACAACAACAGAAAGTTTATATGTATGGCTTTCAAATAAAAAAGCAATTATCAACCGAATAAGCAGTGATGAAAAGCTGATAACAATGGTTGAAAAATTATTAAAATTACCTGCAAATAAAGAAAGCTTAGTAACAGCAAGTGTAACAAATGATTTAAGAATATTTCATCGTAAAGAGAAAAGTATTCTGGGTGAGTTAGGATTTTTTATTATAAATAAAGATAATATTAGTATCGGTTCAATGAGGGATACTAATATAGGAACGATAAATTTAATTTCATCTCAAAGACCCGATTTATTAAATCGAGTATTTAATGGCGAATCTGTTTTTATTCCACCTATCTATTCGGATGTCCCTCTAAAAAAATCTGACATTATTGAAAAGAATCATTCCAAAACTCCGACGATGTTTCTTGCCAGTCCAATCAAAAATAATAAGGGAAAGGTTATTGCAGCATTTACCATTAGGTTGGATCCTGGCAAGCAATTTTCAGAAATTTTACGTACAGGCCGTATAGGTAAAACCGGAGAAACATATGCTTTCGATGATAGAGGGCTTCTTATATCTGAAAGTCGTTTTGAAAAGCATTTATTTGACATAGGTTTACTACAAAAAAATAAAAGTAGTGTACTTTCAATAAGAGTCTCAGATCCAGGCGGTAATATGGTGAAAGGATTCAGACCTAAAGTTTCTAATGAAAAACGTGCACTCACTACAATGGCAATAAGTGCATTAAAAGGTAATAGAGAGATAAATATTAATGGTTATCGGGATTATAGGGGAGTAGACGTTTTTGGTGCATGGACATGGCTGCCAGAACTGGGGATAGGCCTAACAACTGAAATTGATGTTGATGAAGCAATGCAAGCTTATTTTACATCCAGAAATATCATTTTAATGATTATCGGGATAGTTCTATTAACAACTATAAGTACATTAATTTTTACATTAACAATGGCAAATCGTACAAACTGGATTTTGCGACGATCACATGATGAACTGGAACAAAAAGTAGCGGAACGTACCGAAGAAATACGATCAAAAGATAGTCATTTTAAAGAAATATTAAAATCGAGCCCAATTGGTGTAATGATAACCGGCCTTGACGGCTCGATAAAATATGCAAATACAAGTGCTGCAGAATTGGCACATTGTGATTATGCAGATATTTTAAAAATGAATGCTTATAGTTTTTACCCGGATCCTCAAGCTCGTGATGAGTTAATTGAAGAATTTAAGATTAAAGGTTTTGTGCGTAATAAAGAATTAAAGGTAAAACGGTTTGACAATAAAGAAGGCTGGTGTCTTGTTTCATTTATTCCTACTGTGTATGAAAGTGAAAATTTAATGTTGGCATGGTTTGCGGATATCACTCAAAGAAAAGAGTATGAAAAAAATCTGTCTGCAGCAAAAGAACAGGCTGAGCAGGCGAATAGAGCCAAGTCAGAATTTTTATCCTCTATGAGTCATGAATTGCGTACTCCATTAAATGCAATAATTGGATTTGGGCAACTTTTAGATATGGATGCTAAAGATAAGAGTACAAAAGAAAATGCAGGAGAAATCACTAAAGCAGGTCATCATTTATTAGATTTAATAAATGAAATTCTAGATTTATCTAAAATTGAATCCGGGAAAATCACTCTATCAATAGATGATGTTGCTATTGATGATGTTTTATCTGAATGCTTTTCATTAATAACGAACCTGGCTGAAAAACATGGCATTAAAATAATAAAACCAGCTTCACAATGCATTGGGTACCATGTACAAGCAGATTATATGAGATTAAAACAAGTTTTGCTGAACCTGTTATCAAACGCAGTAAAATATAATCGAGAAGGTGGAAGTGTATCAATAAGTTGTGAATCTATTTCAAATAATAAGATTCGTATTATTGTGGCTGATACTGGTATGGGGATGAGTGATGCACAACAACAACAATTATTTCAGGAGTTTAATCGTGTTGGTGCTGAAAAATCTAATATTGAAGGAACAGGTATTGGACTTGTTATCACCAAACGTTTAGTTGAATTGATGGATGGTGATATTGGTGTTGAAAGCCAACCAGGGAAAGGAACCTCTTTCTGGATTGAATTAAATGAATCAGACAAAAGCATACAAAATAAACCAGAACAAAATAAAATGTTATCTGGTGCTAATATTACCAGTATTATAGAAAAAGAGGCCGTTAAAACTATTCTTTATATAGAAGATAATCCAGCAAACTTGCGTCTTGTATCTCAAATGATTTTGCATCATAGTCCATATGATTTAATCTCAGCACCAGATGGAAGACTGGGGTTAGACTTGGCGGTATCAGAACAACCGGATTTAATATTGCTGGATATAAATCTTCCTGGAGAAGATGGCTATGAAATATTAAAGAATCTAAAACAGGATGTTATAACTATAACTATTCCTGTTATTGCAGTCACTTCAAATTCAAAACCAAGTGATATTGAAAAAGGCATAAAAGCTGGTTTTTCTGGTTATATTACGAAACCAATTGAATTTAATAAATTGCTTGATACTATTAATGAAGTATTAGTTTAAGCATGTTCTATTTTTTTTAGCGTTTATTTAGTAGTTAAAACCCTGGAGCTTCCTCCAGAGCTTTAACTAATAATATTAAGATTTTTTCTCGTTAGTTTCTAAAACGGCTTGATTAGCCAGCTTATTTGTCACGTCATACCAGTCCAGTTTCCGTGTAACAAACATGACCAGTGAAAGTATTGCGAAGAATAATAAACTTCCCATGAGTAATGCGTTATCTTCAGAAACTAAAATGGCATAGAGCATGGTATAGAGTAATGAAATCATGGCAGTAAAACTTAAGCCGCGCGTCCAGCTTTTAAGTACAGCACTAATATAAACACCAAGAACGATGACACTGGCGCTGGTGGCAATGCTGTAAGCGTAGAGAAATGCCATGTGTTCTGATAATGAAATCAGGAGTAAGTAGAAAAAGCTCAGTGAAAGCCCAACCAGTAAATATTGCATTGGATGTAATCGTAGGTTTTTCATAATTTCAAATAAGAAGAATGTAATGAAAGCCAGGCTAATAAATAAAATGGCATATTTAACCGAACGTTCCGTTTTGTGATAAATATCAACAGAGTTAATTAATTTAACACCAAAAGTGTTATTCAAAAAGCTTCGGCATTTATTCTTTTGACAATCCTTAATTAAACGTGGCATATCACTGGAAAAAGAAGACAACTTCCAGTTTGCATCAAAGTTTGTATCAGTGATCGTTCTTGATGATGGTAGATAACGTCCAATAAAACTTGGATGCGGCCAGTTTGCTTTAATGTTTACTGCGGTAGATTTACCCACAGCAGAGAACTGGATGCTTTCCATGCCCTTAATATTAACTTTGAATGAAAACGGGTACTGAGTATTTTTTGTAGATATGATTTTCGACAGATTTGCATGCATGCCGTTGCCATCTTGATCAAAGGCTGAACCAGATGCAAACTCATACTTGTTATTTGCCCAGCTTAACCTGGGTTGTTCACTGATGCCGCGAATATCACTGACAATGACAGAGAGATAACTTCTTTTCCATTTAATATTACTGCCATACTTTCGGCTAACTTTTATCACCTCTTTATTGTTAAACTGACCTTTAATATTAAGGTCGGTTGAATATACCGGTACGTTATATAAGCCACGTTTCCTGTTTTCAGTCACGATTTCGCCGTCTATCGAAAGTTCTTCTGGCAGGATATATAGTCGTTTAGTTCTGCTGTATTTTGTTTCCTGATATGCCTTGAGGTTTTTATCCCATTCGCGTTTTTTATAATATTGGACATACGGAACAACCAGTACCGGGCCAATAATTTTTTGTTTACCGGTCCAGCTTTGCGCAATACTGCGACTGGCCTGGTCTCTAAAGTAACTGCGTTCACTTACGACCCCCTCAATCATATTTAATGGAATTAGTAAGACGAGCATCAGAAAGCCAATAACGGCGATTTTTAAAGTAAATTTTTTGTTCATCGGATTTCCCCTGTTTTTGTTTACTGGGGAAAGATTAGAAGGGCTATATGGGGTTATTATGAGGTTTATGTGTGTTTTGTGTGAAGAATGTAAAAAAATTGAGTGTCATTGCGAAAGAACAAAGTGACCGAAGTAATCTATTTTCGTAGGTTCGACTTTAGTCGAACGCCGGGGTAACGAATGAGCACTGAGTTATTATTAACACCTGCGTTCGAATGATACCCTCCATATAATAAATGTGGGGCACTATGATTCGAACCTACAAAAGCACATTAATGGATCTGTTGTATCGGCAACCGAATAACAATTTCAGCACCACTTTCACTTCCGTTCTGAATATTAATATCACCATGATGCAACTGAACCACTTCATAAACCAGACTTAGACCAAGCCCGGTGCTTTTTTTGCCGGTATCAGCCCGTGCCAGTGAATAAAAACGATCAAAAATTTGCGGTAAGGCATAATCAGGAATACCTGGCCCCTGATCGCGAATAGTTAATATCCAATGATCGTTTTCAACTTTATCAGTAATGCTAATTTCACTTTCTTCTGGACTAAAATCAATCGCATTATCGAGGATATTGCTAATAAGCTGTTGCAATAAAAAGCGTTCAGCCTCAACTTTTGTTTTTGTGAGCGGTTGAATATTTATGTTGAGTTTGTGTTGTTGCAGAATTGGTGCTTTATCTTCACATAACTGATTAATTAATTCATCGGTAACGACGAGTTCAACATCATCCAATTGCTGTCTTTTTTCTAACGAGGCCAGTTTTAGGAGTTGTTCAACCACTTGTTTTAAGCGCTGACTTTCATTTTCAATGTTTTTTATAAAACGTTGTCTTGATTCAAGTGGCATATCTTCATGTAATAATTCAGCTGCACCCTGAATTGCTGCTAATGGACTTTTAATTTCATGCGTGAGGCTGTGCAAATAATTTTCAATATAATTTTTCCCCTCTAATGAACTACGCATATCTTCCATTGCGCCGGCGAGTTGAGCCAGTTCTTTTTCACGTAATCTGGGAACAGAGACTTTTTTTCCTTCTTGTACATCTTTAGCAAATAAGGTGAGTTTACGAATTGAAATTGTTAACCAGTAAACAATCAAACTAATTAAAGCCAGAGAAAAGACTAATAAAATAAGAATTTTATTTTCAATTATACGTACGGCACGTTCAAAAAACGGTTGTACACTTGAACTTGGTTTGCCAACGGTTAGTACACCAATAATTCGATGGTTAATTTTAATTGGTGCTGCTATATACATTACGCTACTGTTAGGATCATTTATATCCTTACGCGTTGAACGTGCGCCGTATTCTCCTCTTAATGTCAGGTAAACATCGTTCCATTGTGAAAAGTCACTACCGACATTTTTATTATTTGAATCATAAATAACAGTGCCTTTATCATCAGTAATGTATATTTCAATATTGTCTTGTTTAACTTGAGTTGATATTTTGGATTCAATTCGGCGGCGAGAAAATTCACTGATGCTTCTTGCAATACGTCCATTGTCGAGCTTGTTATTTACCACATCCTCTTTAACCATTTCTGCCATTAGGTAGGCGGTATCACCCAGGGCTTCTTCAAGTGATTGACGCATTGCCGGGACAAGTTCGGTGGTGATATTTTGCATAACAATCCATGTCGATAAACCGATTAAAAGGAAGTAAGCAAAAAAGATGCGCAGGCTAAGACTCATTAACACTTCCGCTTATGCTGTAACCAAGGCCACGATGAGTTTTAATTGGATCTGTTGAGTTATTTATTTGCTTTAATTTTTGGCGTAATGTTTTGATATGCGTATCCACTGCGCGATCCATACTAGCGTGTGGTTCACTCCATATTTCAGAGATGATTTGTTCGCGTGAAAAGACACGTTCAGGTTGTTGTAATAATTTTTTTAAAATCAGAAATTCGTAGCGGGTTAATTCTAATGGCTGGTCATGGTATGAAATTTTAGCTTTGGCATTATCAAGTGTAAAAGACTGCTCTTGTGTTGCAGTAACCGTGTGATTAACCCGTTTAAGAATGACTTTTACACGGGCTGAGAGTTCGCGTGGACTAAAGGGTTTAGTGACATAATCATCAGCACCAATTTCCAGCCCAACAATACGATCAATTTCTTCATTTCTTGCGGTGAGAAAAATAATCGGGATATCTGAAAATCGTCTTATTTCTTTGCAAAGGTCAAAGCCATTGGTATCGGGTAACCCGACATCAAGAATCATTAATGAGTAGTCAGGGGTTTGTTGTAGATCGGCTAGTGCTTCTATACCTAAAGAGTGCCATTTAACCTGAAAGCCTTCCGTTTCCAGGGCATAAATGACGGTATCGGCAATAGACGATTCATCTTCAACCAGTAGTATTTTTTGCAAAGCCAGCTCCAATCCACATTAGAGTTTAAAGAGTAATATTTTTAAGAAGGGGTGTATAGTTCTTAGGCTATATTTACGTAATATGTGAAACGAAATCACTCTTATGATGCTCATTCACCTTGAAAAAACACACCTCACCCTCAATAATGAAATATGAATTTATCATTTCAATCTTTACGCATTAATGTTGGAAAATTGCTCTTGTTTCTGTGTTTGATTTTCCTGATCCCCCATATTTCCGTAGCAGATGCTAATGATTTAAGAGAAACCTATGATGAAATTGAAGATGATATCCTGGAAAATAATTATGACGCGCCAATTTATCTCGAATCTGAAGCATCAGAAAGCGAGATGCGTGGCGACATTTACGGCATTATTTATCACCCATATAAAATCGTAAGTAAAAATCTGGCTTCTTTATCTAACTGGTGTGAAATTATGCCCCTGCATCTCAATATTAAGGCTTGTACATACCAATATGTTGATGAGCAGTGCCAATTAACCTTTTACTCAG
>DAOVYB010000053.1 GCA_030635835.1 Gammaproteobacteria bacterium | reverse complement strand
TCGGCATCTTGCCACGTTTCTCCTGTTACCCAATGATTCACAGTAAACCAGCCCATTGGTTGCCCCATGTTATCCATTGCTAAAGCAACAAGATGTGACCATGTCTCGGGATCATTATTGATACGTACAAAAATATGAAAATGTCCATGCTCACCTTTAAAACGGTGATTACCTGCTCGCGTAGAGGGGTGACAGTGATAATAGGCTCGCCAGCCACTTTGATTAAATTGTAATAATCCGGCTGGGTATTTTTTATTTTCTTCAAGCGGTGTGTCAGGATTTATAATTTGTAAAACCGGGTTTGTTTCAGCTTCAGCCATTTCAAGCAAACAACCCGCCAGTAACTCTGCCGCATTGTTTGTGTTCTCAAGAATAGCATCTGTCATCTAAAACCCAATCATCAAATTTTAATCTCCAAGACCACAGGGAGAGCTTTCTCCATCATCAGAATCCATTGAATCCATAGAACATGGCGATTCGCTATCACTGTCCATTGAGCAAGGTGAATCCATACTCATACCACAAGGGCTTTCTTCTTCATCACTCATATCAACCCATTCCTGTGTTGCAGGAATGGGATCCGGCAAACGATGTTTAGTGTGATCAATAGCAACCGCAATCGCGGCTAATCCCAAAGCAGAACCTACAATCAATCGATTGGTCTTTTTCATGCTCTGCCTCCATAAGGTTTATCAAACTTCATAAAGACACGAATCTTCACACCAACGATGCCGCCAGTAAATGCAGCGACCAGCCATAACCAGCCATGCAAACTGCCTGATGCAATACCACCTAATAAGGCACCGATATTACAGCCAAATGCTAAACGCGCCCCGTAACCCAGTAATAAACCACCAATGACAGCGGTGAATACGCGTTTTGGTTTTATCTTACCTGCCGGCGCATACTTCCCTGCTAATGCCGCGGCTAACATCGCACCAAAAATAATGCCAAAGTTCATGACTGAAGTAATATCGGCCAATACACTTTGGCTTAATGCTTTAGCCGGATAACCGCCTGACCAGTAAGCCCAGTTAGCGACATCACCACCGAGCGCAGCCCAGATTTTTGCCCCCCATAAACCAAAGGCAAAGGTAATTGACCATGGGTAGCCTGCCATTAGTAATGTGATTAAACCAAATATAGTTAAACCTATAACGCCCCACCAGATTGGCCATGGCCCATGGATGAGCTGTTCCAGAAAACTCTCATGTTGTTGTTTAACTGAAAAATTCTGTAATTTATTGTGGCGCTTAATTTCTAATGAAGAAACTACACGATACAGAATGATTAAAACGATAAGTTGAACAACTAACGCAGGTAGCCAGCCTAACTCATTTATTAACGAGACCTTGCCAATATTTGGCAGGCTTAGCCACCAGGGTAAATGATAAGAACCTAATGTCGCACCAATAACAAAGAAACTAATGGTGATTAACATATCAGTTTGACCCTGGCCGACAGTGAACAAGGTACCTGAACCACAACCACCACCTAACTGCATGCCGATACCAAACAAAAAAGCACCGACAAGAACAGATGTACCGACCTGCCCTAAAGCAGCATGGCTATTAATATTAGGAAAAACGTCACCAACGATAGGGAAAAATAAAATGGATGAAAGAATTATTAATAATATTTGCGCCCGAACACCCTGACTATGTCGTGAGCGAATAAAATTTCGCCAGCCACCGGTAAAACCAAATGCAGCATGCATCAGTGTTAAACCAAACGAGATACCAACAAGGAAGAACAAGGCCTGTTTAAGATTAAACTCATGTTGTAATAATAATGATATTGCCAGAATGGCGAATAAAACAAACAGAACTATCAGTTTATCGGTTTTTATTTTTTGGATGACAGCAGCCATAATAATCAATTTCACCTGGTTGAATTAAAGTTTGCTATGCGAATAAGGTAACACAAATTTAAAGATAAAATTACTTTGATTTAATCAGTTCTAGTTTTTCTAAACGGGATAGTTTTTTAATCGCCATTTCCCGTTTTGTCGCTTCACTTCTGTTTTTATGTTTTTCATTATAAACACATTTTACCGGACGACGAACACGGGTATATTTTGCGGCTTCTTTACCACTATTATGTTGCTCAATTCGTTTTTCAAGGTTAATGGTAATACCGGTATAAAGTGTTTTGTCGCTGCACTCTAATATATAAACAAACCAATCTGCCGTTTTACTATCATCTGTCACCTGGGTTGAAAACCAATATCTAAAGTATTAAAACCTTTCACTAAAGATGCTATACGTTCTTGTAAACTGCTTTCACTATAGGCTTTAGCGGGATAAGCACCCCAAACAGGTGCCGGCCATGCAATATCTGTTTGGTAACGGACGACATGATGAATATGTAACTGTGAAACAACATTACCCAATGCAGCTACATTCATCTTATCAGCATTAAATTCTTTTTTTAAAAAAGCTAATAATATATTTGATTCAATATTTAACTGTTTCTGATCTTCTTCAGAGAGATCAAATATCTCTGTTTTATTTTCACGGTCTGGAACCAGAACAATCCACGGATAGTTTGCATCACGCATTAATAACACATGGCAAAGTTTAAATTGCCCAAGCACTTCACAATCATTTAATAAACGGGGATCAAGTTCTGTCATATTATGAGTCCAGCTTTACATCTATTTCCTGAACAAGAACCCAGGGGGCAATCACCACGGTCCATAAACTCGCTGATGATTCATGCCATTTTTTAGCATCTTCTATTTCGGCACCCTGCACTTTTTTTTCATTAATCATTTTTTCTAACGTGTCTTTATCGTCACGACTCATCACAATCGCGACATCTAAAATGTCCGTTCCTTTGGCAACTTTAAAAATCACACCACGGGCAAAATGTTTTTCAAGATCAACCCAGCGTAGCTTACTGGTTTCACCATGTAAGTGTGCACGGAGTTCTTCATCTGTTTGTTGTGATACATCATTGGCCATTTTTCTGTTATCTCTCTATCTTGTCATTCCCGCACAAGCGAGAATCCAGTTAGTTGTGAACGTAATATATTATATTCCACTACTATCTTGTTAGCTCGTCATTCCCGCGCAGGCGGGAATCCAGACAATTGTTGAACGTAATATATTATATAGATTCCCGCCTACGCGGGAATGACGAAAGTTACTTTGTTGTAACCCAGTTAATCAAGTGCTCGGGTAATTGCGTGTAATGAATGTGTTCTTCCGAGACTGCTTTTCCCGTTATAGAAATACCCGCTTCTGCCACACTTTCTTTTCTGCCTGTGATCAATGGATGCCACTCTGGTAGAGGTTGATTATGCTGTAATAGGCGATAAGCGCAGGTTGAAGGCATCACTTCTAATGCTTCATGATTATCGAAACTTAATATCATACAGTCAGGCATGCTGACTTTACGGTTTGCATAATCAGTGCAACTACACTTTTCAATATCCAGTAATTTACAAGTAACATTGGTGAAATAAATTTCACCGGTATCTTCATCTTCTAACTTATTCAGACAACAGCGACCGCAACCATCACATAAAGATTCCCACTCCTGCTGCGACATTTCAGCTAAGGATTTCTCTTCCCAAAATTTTGACGACATTTAAATCTAAACCTTTTCTGCCAAACTGGCACAATTTATACAAAGTGGTGCTGCGGGATCAACCTCAAGTCGGGCTACAGAAATTAATTCATCACACTTTAAACAATAACCATAGTCACCCGATTCAATTCTTGAAAGTGCGGCAGTTATTTTTCTGAGGCCTTCTTCATGACGTAACTTGGTCTCCTGAGTCATTGCCTGACTTTGCAATGCATCCATTCTGGATAAGCGCCCGACTTTACTTTGGTCGAGTTCAACGGTTTGAGATGATTCTTCTTCACCTTCAATTGCCGTTTTTAAGATCTCACGGTTTTGAATTAACGCTGCGCGAAAAGCCTGAATTTGTTCTTCTGTTAAGTTAGCCATATTTAATTAATCCAACCATTCCACTAAATAATAAATATACTGACCTTCTGAAGATTTTGAAGGGCCAAGCACACGCGCGGCAAATTGTTTGTTTTCCGGATTTGCTTGTCCAAGCGCTTCTTCTTTTGAAGCGACCACTTCAACACAACCTTTAGGAAAACGATTACGACTCCGTTTAGGGACATACACAACGGCATACTGTTCTTCTGAGACTTTCGTATAGGGATCAGGCGGAACAAAACCACGCATAGCTTAGCCTGTATTATCCTGATTTTTCACAAACAATAATTTACCACCACAATCCCGACATAAATAATGTCCTGCGCCACGAAGCATTTTATTATGTCGTCGGCTGGTTAATGCGTAATTCTGGCAACCACAATGGTAGATAAACTTTTGATAATTACGTTGCGGCAGGCCAGTTAAATCATAATTGGCTGTGCGGTTTGCCGCAACACCAAATACCTGCATGACTGATTTCCATTCATTGCCGTGAGGCCTGATTTTCTTTAAGCCGTACAATACATCAGTGACGTAATGGGCGACTTCATGCGGAATCGTCTCACTGAAATTATCATCAAAATATTTTGAGAAAATATAGGGGTTGTAACGAATCACTCGTTGGCAAGCTTTTACCCGGTACATACCCGCGGCTTTACCGGTTAAATCAAATAAAACAGGAATTTCAGGAAAATGACGATTGTAATAATCCCCGGCACTTTGCAGGAAATGATTTGTTTTGTTGATCACCTGCTCCTGTAGAGCCGGTGTAATCGGTTGAATGGCGTGGCTATTTTCGGACATGGCACATAGTTTACACTATGGCCAGAGTGAAAGAACGCAAGATTATCGCTAAGCTGACTATTCGTTAATATTGTTGTGTTTAGGCCAGGCACTTGCATCAATCGTTTCCTGATACGCATGCCAGGTCGCATGTCCAACCAGCGGCATTAGCACAATAAAACCAACAAATGCTGTCGCAATACCAAGAGCAACTATCAATACAATGATACAGGCCCACATAAACATAACTGCTTTATTGCTCAGTACGCCGTTAATGCTGGTGATAATTGCGGTGATCATATCCACTTTACGATCCATTATCATAGGCAGGGAAAAAGCACTAAAACTAAAAATAATGGCAGAGAAAATCGAACCAATTAAAGTGCCTACTGAAAGAAATATCACATATTGTGACCAGCCCGCATTCGCCTCAGAAGGAAAGAAGATATGCACCATCAATGCTGCTCTTACCCATACCAGGAAAACGACAGAGAGAATAACAGCAAAAACAAGTTCATTACTCAGATGACGTTTACCTTCACGCAAACAATACCCTAACTGCGGTTCCATTCCTGCTTGTATTTGGCAACTTATTGAATATAAACCGATAGCCAGAACAGGCCCCAGAAAAACAAAACCAGAAAGCAAACTACCTAGTAAACCCAGGCCACCATAAAACCAGACAAGCAAACTCATGTTATAACTTAGTAACACAAGAATCACACCATAGCTCAAACTTTGTTTGGGTGCCCGACGAATGTCTAACCAGGCAAGGCGTAACCATCGTGCCGGAGCATTAATATCCAGCTTATGACAAGGTGCAGCAAAAGGTAATTCATCAATATTTATATTTTTTTCGACTGACGACATAGGCCGTCCTCCTCCATAAAAAAGATAACTACTTAATTTATTATTATTTTTTTATTGGGTGTTGCTGTATTTTTATTATTGTATTTATTATGGGTGTAACTTTATTTTTATTATTGGTTAAAAATACGCCTGAATTTAAAATTATTCAAGCTCAAGTTACCAGGGATGGCATATTGCAAACACTAATTATGATTGAATAAAGGCGCGCAACATTTGCATGTAAGGTGAAATACTTTGCATAAAGCCATCATTATGCCCACCTTCTATTTGCAAAAAGGTTTTCTCTGATGATTCCACACTCTCAAACAATTTATGTCCCAGTTCAAAAGGTATAACTTCATCTTCAGGACTATGTATCACTAAGATTGGAGTTGTCACTTTATTTATTTTATTTAAAGAATTGAAGACATAACGTAAGTAAATAAAATGAGATAAGCCTGGCAAGATAATATCAACAACATCACGCACTGAGCTAAAGGTTGACTCAAGTATCAAGCCAGCAGATTTTACCCGTGAGGCTAAATCAACCGCAACGGCACCACCTAATGAGCGACCAAAAATAATAATATTTTCCGGTTTCGTTTTTTTATCTGTAATCAAATATTGCCATGCTGCATTTGCCGACTGATACAATGCATTCTCAGATGGGATGCCTTCACTTTTTCCATAGCCCGGATAATCAATGATTAACACATTTAATTTTAATTTATGAAAAATATAAATGGAGTCGCCACGATGAGAAATATTTCCACCATTACCATGGAAAAACAGTAGCGTCTTTTCAGCATTTGGATAAGGTAAATACCAGCCAGAAATTTTAGTTTTATTTGTTAAAGATAATTCAACCGCTTCGTAGTTTAAATTCCAGTCTTTGGGTGTCACCTCAACCTGCTTAATGGGGAAAAAAATCATTTGGGGTTGTTTTATATATAAATAAATATTTAATAACAACAGAAATGAAATAGTGATAAAACCAGCCTGATAAAATAATTTAACTGACATGATTTAATTTTTTTGTGAGGTGTTTTTTTATGATATGCGCCGCAGCAACAAAACCGAATGTCCCGGTAACAAATGAAGCCGCACCATAACCAAAACTGCAATCCAGCGAAACACCATGAATACCGGGCTTTTCATAGCTCACCGTACCATCTTCTTTGGGATAACGTTGTTGCTCACCGGAAAAAACACAATCAATCGCAAAACGTCTTTTGGGGTTACGGGTAAAGTTATATTGGTCGCGTAATGTAGAACGAACTTTTGCCGCTAAGGCATCGTTATAGGTTTTAGTTAGATCAACAACTTCAATAACAGAAGGATCCGTCAAACCACCTGCACCACCTGTAGTAATAATTGGAATTTTATTACGTTTACAATGATAAATAAGACCCGCTTTAAATTTAATACTATCAATCGCATCAACCACATAATCGTATTTATTTGATATCAGGTTTCTCATGTTATTCAGCGTAATAAAATCATCAATACTATTCACTTCACAATCCGGATTAATCAGTTTTACCCGTTCCAGCATCGCAGTGCATTTTTTCTGATCTATCGTATTCGATAAGGTATGAATTTGACGATTCATATTCGATAACGCAATCGTGTCATAATCTATGAGTGTAATTTTCCCAACGGCTGATCGTGCTAAAGCTTCCACTACCCATGAACCCACACCGCCAATGCCTACAACGCAGACATGCATATTTTGGATTAAGGTATAAGCTTCTTTTCCATAAAGACGGCCTATGCCGGCAAAGGCATCATCAGTATTTGTTTGATTATTGTTTGTCATAGTCTGAAAAGTTAATTACATCATTGGCATTTTGAGTGGTTTGTTTAGCAATCACATTCACATCTTCATTTCGTATTCTAGCTAAGGCCGCTAAACTATCCATAATATACTCCGGACTATTGCGCTGTCCCCGATGCGATTCTACCACCATATCCGGTGCATCGGTTTCTAATACAATCGATTCTAATGGTAATGACTTTGCTAAACCATGGATCTTAGTTGAGTTTTCATAGGTTAATGTGCCACCAAAACCCAGCTTAAAACCTAAATCAATATAGTGCTGAGCCTGTTGCAAGCTACCATTAAAGGCATGACTAAAACCACCCTTCACTTTAACCTTTTTCAATAACTGTAAAACCTGATCATGCGCTTTTCTCACATGCAAAATAACGGGCAAGCCATGAGCCTTTGCAATATTTAACTGAGCTTCAAATAAAGTTAACTGCTGTTTTTGATGCCGTTTCTGATCATGGTCTTTAATATAAAAATCCAGACCAATTTCACCTATCGCAACGGGGGTTGTTTCTTCAAGTATTTTTTCAAGTTTGTTTATATCATCCGGCTGATGTTGTTTTATAAAAACAGGATGTAAACCTAATGCGGGGTAGAGTCCTTTTTCTTTTTCGCATAACTCAAGTACATTTGACCATGTCTTAGCTTCAATCGCAGGAACAATAATTTTAGAAATGCCCTTGGTTCGACAAGAATCAAGGACTTCATTCCGATCAGAATCAAAGTCTGCAACGTCAAGGTGGCAATGGGTATCGATTATTTCCATATTTTGATTTTAAACTACTATAGGCAATGGGAACACTTGAAAAACAAAAATATTAATTTATTAGATTTTAATGGTATGAATGTATTTAATGTAAGCGAATAGCACGTTCTATAAATTCTCAGATCTGAGATGTTTTTTTGCAGAAACACTCCAGGCTCTGTCACCTTTCGATTAATGCACACAGAGATGAGACGTTGTTAACACTTTCATAAGTGCTGTGAATGTAAAACCCTCTTTTTTGTCCATTTATACTATATTTTACTCACCCCCCATTATTTAATTAACGGGCTAGGATTTAATTAACGAGCTAGGATTTAATTGAGATGCTAGCAATAAATTTCGATACAAAAGTAAACCTACAATAATATTCAACTTTGTGCGAGTTATGTGATGATGAATGCTTCAACATTGGTTCAATGTTCAAATCTGTTAATGCCCGCTATATCGCATTCAGT
>DAOVYB010000096.1 GCA_030635835.1 Gammaproteobacteria bacterium | reverse complement strand
TTTGATTTTCGTGTATACAAAAAAAATGAATGCACTTGATCGAAAGTATAACGTTCACGAAGATGATTAAGAGAGGTAAATAATGGATTTACAAACTATTACCTATACGTTTGTTGGTTTGACGTTTGCCTTATATATAGGCATTGCCTTTTGGGCACGTGCATCCACAACGGGTGAATTTTATGTTGCAGGAAAAGGTATTCATCCTGTAGCAAATGGTATGGCGACAGCAGCTGACTGGATGTCTGCAGCATCTTTCATTTCTATGGCAGGCTTAATTGCCTTCAATGGTTATGGTGCTTCAGTATTCTTAATGGGCTGGACAGGTGGTTATGTTTTATTAGCATTATTACTTGCACCATACTTACGTAAATTTGGGAAGTTTACTGTTCCAGAATTTATTGGTGAAAGATATTACTCACGTACTGCACGTGTTGTTGCAGTAATTTGTTTGATTTTGGCATCTATTACTTACGTAATTGGTCAAATGAAAGGCATCGGGGTAGCATTCTCACGTTTCCTTGAAACAGATTATGATACAGGTCTCTACATTGGTATGGGTATCGTGTTCATTTATTCTGTAATGGGTGGTATGAAAGGTATTACTTATACGCAAATTGCTCAATACTGTGTATTGATTTTTGCTTATACCGTACCAGCTATCTTCATCTCATTAAATATTACGGGTAATCCAATTCCGCAATTGGGCATATTAAGCACAATGGCAGATGGTAATACTTATATGATGGACAAACTTAATCTGGTTGTCTCCGAACTCGGGTTTAATGAATATACAACCCAGGTGATGGGCAGCAAACTGAATATGTTTGCCTATACTTTGACATTAATGATTGGTACTGCAGGTTTACCTCATGTAATCATTCGTTTCTTCACAGTACCTAAAGTAAAAGATGCACGTTCAACTGCAGGTTGGGCTTTAGTCTTTATCGCTATCTTATATACAACTGCTCCAGCTGTAGGTTCGATGGCACGTTTGAACTTAATGAACACTATTCAAACAGGTCCTGTAGGTGAAGTAACTTCAAATATTGAATATGAAAAACGTCCTCAGTGGTTTAAAAACTGGGAACAAACAGGCTTATTGAAATTCCAGGATAAGAATGGCGACGGCCGTATTCAATACTACAATGATAAAAACAAAGACTTTGCCGCGAAAGCTGAATCATATGGCTGGAAAGGTAATGAAATGGTCAAAGTTGATCGTGACATTATGGTACTGGCTAACCCTGAGATCGCAAACTTACCAAACTGGGTAATCGCATTAGTTGTAGCGGGTGGCTTAGCGGCTGCACTCTCAACGGCTGCAGGTTTATTACTCGCAATTGCTTCATCAATTTCTCATGATTTGTTAAAAGGTATATTTAAACCTGATATCACTGAAAAAGATGAATTGATGGCCGGACGTATCGCTATGGCCGGTGCTATTGCCATGGCGGGTTACTTTGGACTTCATCCACCCGATTTTGCGGCAGGTACTGTTGCGATAGCCTTTGGTTTAGCGGCTTCATCTATCTTCCCTGCGTTGATGATGGGTATCTTTAATAAAAAGGTCAATCGTACTGGTGCTATAGCAGGTATGGTTACAGGTATTAGCATTACTATGCTTTATGTATTCCAACATAAAGGCATTATGTTTATTCCTGGTACATCATACTTAGGTGGTATGTCACCAAACTGGTTCTTTGGTATTTCACCAAACGCATTTGGTTGTATTGGTGCATTAGCAAACTTTGCTGTTGCAATTGGTGTTTCTAAAATGTCTGCACCTGTACCGGATCATATTCAACACCTTGTTGAAGATATTCGTATTCCAGCAGGATCGGGAGCGGCATCTGATCACTAAACGTTGTTTATTGTAAGATAATAAAACCCCGTAAGGTTTACACTTTGCGGGGTTTTTTTATTTATAAATTTTAACTTAACATTTTATGTTAATTAGATATAAGATTAAGTATGGAAATTGAACTTATAGAAATTCGTGATTTTATTGCACAACACTCTCCTTTTGACTTGCTGGATGAGGATGCATTAAATAATCTACCCAAAAAACTGATTATTCGATATTTTCGTCAAGGCAGTATATTTCCTGACCTAACGATTAAAAATAAGAGCTTGTATATTATTCGAACGGGTGCAATTGAGTTACGTAATCAATTTGATCAACTCATTGAAAAGTTAGGCGAAGGTGATATATATTTATTAGATGAAAAAATAGATAAGTACTCCAATGAATTTAAAGGGGTATGCTCTGAAGATACAATTGTTTATCTATTAGGCTATGAAGATTTAACTTCATTACAAAATCAGTTTGATGATTTTAGTCAACAATTCAATCAATCTATTAATGAACGGTTGCGTCATGCGGTTGAATTAACTCAGTCGGCTGATATGCGTGATCTAAGTGCGATGAGGATGGAAGTCAGTGCACTAACTGATCGCTTACCCGTTATAGTTGATGCGTCTACAACTATTCAGGAAGCTGCTGCTAAAATGTCAAATGAATATGTTTCATCAATTTTAATCACAGATGAAACAAAATTAGTTGGATTGTTAACTGATCGTGATATACGTATGCGTTGTGTTGCAAAAGGATTGAGTTTTTCTGAACCAGTCAGCGCAATTATGAGTAATAAACTCAAAACTGTACTGGACAAAACGTTACTTTCAGAAGCTTTGCTTATAATGACACGAAATAAAATTCATCATTTACCTGTGATGAAAGGGGCTGAGCCTGTTGGAATTTTAACAACATCAGATGTAGTCAGGCACCTCAGTACAAACTCAACATTAATTGCGACTGATATTTATAAAGCTAACTCTGTTGATACATTGAAAAATATTAGTGCTCGACTACCCGAGTTACAATTACAATTATCTTTATCCAGCGCAACAGCTAAACATATAGGGGAAGTCTTTTCTTCTATTACTGATGCCATTACTTGTCGTTTATTAGAATTAGCAGAAGATTCATATGGTAAGCCACCTGTGGATTATGTTTGGACAGCAGGGGGCTCGCAGGCAAGAAATGAGCAAACATCACATTCAGATCAGGACAATGCCCTCATTATTTCAGATCTGCTAAAACCTGAGCATGAAGAATACTTTAAAAATTTAGCGAATTTTGTTTGTGATGGACTTGATGCCTGCGGTTATATTTACTGCCCTGGTGATGCTATGGCATCAAATACTCAGTGGCGTCAGCCATTAAAAATTTGGATCAAAAACTTTTCACACTGGATTAATAGCCCGGAACCAAAAGCACTTATGCTTTCTAGTATATTTTTTGATCTTCGCCCCGTATATGGAAAATTCTCATTATTTGATGAATTACAAAACAACATACTAAAACAAACTAAAAATAATGATTTTTTTATTTTTCATATGGTAGGCAATGCACTAACACATCAACCTCCACTTGGTTTCTTTAAAAATTTTGTTATGGTTCATGATGATGAACACAAAAACACGTTAGATGTTAAACATCGTGGTGTTGTGCCCATTGTTGATATAGCACGCGTTATCGCATTAGATAATGGACTTAAAGAAACGAACACGGTAGACAGACTTAATGCTGGTTTTAAATGCAATGCAATTAGTGCTGAAATGCATGGTAATTTAATTGATGCTCTGGAATATATCGGTTCCTTACGTATTCGGCATCAGGCTAAACAAATTCGTGCAGGTTTAAGTGCAGATAACTATTTACCCCCTGAAGAGTTATCTGGATTAGAAAAAAATCATTTAAAAGATTCATTTTCAATTATTAAAACAATGCAGCAGGTTTTCGAAAATCGTTATCCATCTTCAAGGATTGGGTAAATATGTTTGCTACATTATTAGGTAAGAACTTTGTCCGACGAAAATTATTAAAAAATACAAATTCTACAGTTATGAAGAAATATTTGGAAAAACCATTCCCAAATAAAAAAGATTTCATAGTTAATGTTGATATTGTTTCGCTTGATTTTGAAACAACAGGTTTAGATATAGAAAAAGATCGTGTCGTTAGTTTTGGGCTGGTTAATATCAAACAATTAGGTGTCGATTTAAAATCCAGCACTCATCAGCTGATAAATACCAATATTGAACTGCCCGAAACAAGTGTTGTTATTCATCAGATAACCGATGAACAACAAATTAACGGGATGAGTATAGCTGATGCATTTCCAAAACTGTTAAAACAATTAAGTGGTAAGGTGTTGCTGGCTCATAATGCTAAAGTTGAGGTGGGATTTCTGAATAAAATGTGCCAGAAGTTATATGCTACTGATTTTGTGATCCCTGTTATTGATACTCAGCATTTAGCTAAACGCAGTTTTGATCGACAGAACAAGGCATACAAAAGTAATGAGTTGCGATTATTTAATTTACGCAAGCTGTATAACATGCCGGCATATAAAGCGCATAACGCTTTAATGGATGCAATTGCTACAGCAGAGTTATTCCTTGCGATGGTAAATAAAATATCAGCGCATAAAAATGCGCGTCTTGCTGATTTTATATCTTAATGAGTTATTTTTCTTTTGTGGAATCTTTATTTGAATCAGGCTTGTTGCTAATAAGGTTAAATACCCGCTCCGCTATTTTAAATGAAAATATGTGAGTACATGTTCTTCCATTGAGTGCCTG
>DAOVYB010000048.1 GCA_030635835.1 Gammaproteobacteria bacterium | reverse complement strand
TCCAGACCAGTCATTTCCAAATCAATCCAGATTAAATTATTATCTTTATCCGTCATAAGTTTACCTTTATGTATTAGTAGAGAGAATCAGTTAAAAAGCTTTAGCTGGCATCTCAGTATTCATCAATTTTGACTTGATAATCATTCTAGCAAACGCTAACCTGCCTGCCGATCTTAATTTAATTAATATAATGGTTATTATGGAAACGTATAGTATCTTATTTGTTCTCGCTCTTGTTCTTTCTCTAATTGTTCAACTTTGGTTATCAAATCGCCAAAATAAAGCAATTTCTCAGCATAGAGCCACTGTACCGGATGTCTTTGCTGAACAAATCACACTGGAACAACATCAAAAGGCCGCTGATTACTCCATGGCAAAACTCGCTATCAATAAAATTGAGCTGGTTTATGGTGCTACCCTGCTTCTTGTGTGGACATTAGGTGGCGGACTGAATTTAATAGATACTTATCTTCGTACGTTTGCCTACAGTGAAATAATTACCGGTCTGGCAGTGATCTTCGGCATTATGTTTATTTCAGCCATTATTGATTTACCATTCTCTCTCTATCGTACCTTTAAAATAGAACAACGCTTTGGCTTTAATCGCATGACAGCTAAGCAATTTATTAAAGATATGATTATGCAAACCATACTAACGCTTGTTCTGGCAGTACCTTTGGTTAGTGGCATTTTGTGGTTAATGCAGGATGCATCTCCACTATGGTGGGTTTATGTCTGGGCTGTTTTACTCAGCTTTGGTCTTTTAATTTCCTGGATTTTCCCTACATTTATTGCACCACTCTTTAACAAATTCACGCCTTTAGAAAATGAAGAGTTACGTGAACGTATTACAACACTGATGGATCGTTGTGGTTTTGCCAGTAATGGTATTTTTGTAATGGATGGTTCTAAACGCTCAAGTCATGGTAATGCTTATTTCACCGGCTTAGGTAAAAATAAACGTATTGTCTTTTTTGATACCTTACTTGAAACACTGGATGCTAACGAAGTAGAAGCAGTACTTGCTCATGAACTAGGCCACTTTAAACATCATCATGTACGTAAAGGTCTGATATTAAATGCCATCATCACACTTTTTGGCCTCGCTATTCTTGCATGGTTAATCAAACAAGAAGCTTTTTATCATGCACTCGGCGTTAGCAATGCCTCAACCTATATGGCGCTGATTCTATTTAGTATGGTGATGCCACTATTTAGTATCTATCTGCAACCTGTTATGTCATACCTGAGTCGTAAACATGAATTTGAAGCGGATGATTTTGCAGCTGAACAAAGTCAGCCACAAACTTTAATTAAGGCACTGGTAAAATTATACCGGGACAATGCTAATACACTGACGCCTGATCACTTGTATTCAGCATTCCATGACTCACATCCACCTGCTCCCGTGCGTATTGGACATTTATCAGCTAAAATAAGCTAATATGTGTTGATAATATTAACAACTTAAAATTCAATTAAGGACGAATTAAATTATGGCTCGTTTGCTCTCATATTATACACTTTTCAGCTGTTTCATCTTTGCCTCAGCAAAGGTTAATGCTGATATTGAAAATGGCAAAGAGCTGCATAACAGCAACTGTACCAGCTGCCATATTTCTATTCAGGGTGGTGATGGAACAGGAATTTATACCCGCGAAAATAAACGCATCGAAACATATCCGGCACTAATTAAGCAGGTAAACCGTTGCCGTGACAGCCTTGGCGTACAATGGCCGGAAGAACATGTGAATGATGTTGTAGAATACCTGAATACTAATTTTTATAAATTCAAAAAATAAACTTTTATGAGCATTCTTAAGCAACATTAGTATGGCAGATGTTGAACAAATTCAGGGTACCGTCTTAGCTGCATTCCGCCGCTATACATTAGTTAAAGATATTAATAATAAATTATTTCAATGCCAGCAACGCAAATCTGTTGGTCAGGTTGTCTGTGGAGATCTTGTTTTATTACAGCAGGAGGATACTGACACTGGAGTAATTACATCGATTGTAAAACGTCACTCAATACTACAACGCCCGGACATTAACGGTAACTTACGGATTATTGCCGCAAATATTGATCAGGTTTTTATTGTTGTTGCACATAAGCCAGAATTAAATGAAGGGCTAATTGATCGGTACCTGGTCGCTGCTGAAAATAGTCATTTAAAACCTGTTATATTATTAAATAAAATTGATTTACTCGATGAAACACAATTTTCAGCATTAAAACAACGCTTACAACTTTATCAGGATATTGGATACACAGTTATCTATACCAGCGCTAAACAAGAGCATGGATTAGATCCATTAACTAAACTTTTAAAAAATAATAATAATATTTTTGTTGGTCAGTCCGGTGTTGGTAAATCTTCCTTGATTAATACTATTCTTAAAGACTCAGATGCTCGTATAGGCGAAATTTCTGAAGCAACAGGAAAAGGAAAACATACAACGACTACTGCCTATCTTTATCCATTAGAAAACGATAAAGGTCATATTATAGACTCACCTGGTGTTCGTGAATTTGGATTAATAAAATTATCAGAACAGGATATTATTGATGGTTTTATAGAATTTAAACCCTATCTTGGATATTGTAAATTTCGTAACTGCGCACATAAAAATGAACCCGGATGTGCATTGCTTGCGGCATTAAAAGATAAAAAGATAACTGAACAACGCTGGAAAAGTTCTCAACGTATCATAAGCTCACTCAACGAAAGCCGATAACAACAACTCTTTAATGCTGTACAGCGGATTTTTCAGCTGTAATTTTTTCATTTTCTGGCATTGCCTTACCTTCATTTTTCTCAATCGAATTAACAGTTGATTTATTCATAACAATAATACTAATTCGTCTGTTAATGGGACTATAAGGATTCTTCTTATCAAATAAAACTGTAGAAGCTAAACCCACTACACGACCTATTTGGGATTTTGGCATACCACCTTTTATTAATTCACGTCTTGCCGCATTAGCACGATCACCTGATAGTTCCCAGTTACTGTATTGCTTCCTCAGTACTTCACCATCTATTGTTTCATATTCGATAATACCTTTACCAAACACTGATACATCAGTATGGCCGGTAATACTAATTTTATTATTCGCATGTTGCGTTATTGTTTTTGCAACTTCATGTAATATTACACGCGTATAGGGTTTGAGCTTTTCACTGCCTGCAGAGAACATAGGGCGTTTTTCTTTATCAATAATCTGAATACGCAAACCTTCTGGCATAACTTCTAACAGTAACTGGTCTTTAAAATCTTTTAACATTTCACTTTTTTCAATTGTTTCTTTTAGCTTTATTAACAACTGATCAAGCATAATTTTTTCTTTTTCTTTTTCTACTTCTATTTCTTTCTCAATTACCTTAACGGCAATAATTTCTTCTTTTTCTTTGTTTTCAGATTGTTTGCTAAGCTCTTCACCTTTTCCATGCGGAATTTCTTTGGTGCCACCGAGTTTAATCATGCTGGTACTTGCTCCGCCAGGTCCGATTAAAGCGGATGGTGCTTTAAACATTTCAGATATGCCACCACGCATAGCTTCATCACTGATACCCAGCAGCCACAGCAAAAGGAAAAACGCCATCATTGCCGTTACAAAATCAGCATAGGCTACTTTCCATGCACCACCATGATGACCGCCACCTTTAACGATCTTCTTGATGACTATCGGTTGTTTTTTATCGTCAGCCACTTAAAGGTCTTTTTGTCTGTTATTTAAGGAAAAAATATTACTTTTGCCCTTTCACATATTCTTCTAGTTCTATAAAACTGGGTCTTAAATCACTGGTCAGCGCTTTACGGCCAAATTCAACCGCTATTTGCGGTGTGTAACCATTTAAAGTTGCAATTATACAGGTTTTAGCACAGCCAAAAATTAAACCTTCTTCTTTTGCCTGTTCACCCATTGAAGCCGCCATTGGTCCGGCAAAACCATAGCCCATTAAGATACCCATAAAGGTACCAACCAATGCTGCACCAACATGATGCCCTAATACTTCCGGTGGCTCACTAATATAACCCATGGTGATAACAACCCCCATTACAGCGGCTACAATACCAAAAGCAGGTAAACCATCTGCCATATTTTGTAACGCGTGACTCGGTGCTTCAGCTTCATGATGGTGAGTATCAAGCTCAAGATCCATCAGGCTTTCTAATTCGAAAGCATTCATATTTCCGCCTACCATTAGACGCAAATAATCACAGATGAAATCGATCAAATGATGATTTGCCATTAACTTAGGGACTTCTTTAAAGATTTCACTATCATGAGGCTCTTCAATATCTGCCTCTAATGCCATCAACCCTTCTTTACGTGCTTTTGAAAAAAGTTTAAACATTAAACCCAGTAATTCCATATAGGTTTCTTTTTTATATTTTTGTCCTTTAAAAAGTGCCAGTATCCCTTTTATTGTGCCAAAAACAACCTTGGCAGGATAAGCAACAATAAAGGCACCAATCGCCCCGCCTAAAATAATCAGAATTTCATATGGCTGCCATAAGGCACCGAGTACCCCACCCGAAGCAAGATAACCGATAATAATGCAAGCAATTGTAACAACAAGCCCGATAATAAATTTCATTTTTCTAAATATATCCTGAATGACTGGCTAAAATTTAATAAACAAATATCTAAGTACGATATCGATTACAGTTCTTATCGACCAAAAATAATATTTACTTTAGAAAAATCTATATCTGTCCGATATATTCATAACAATTAGTTACAACGTAAAATCATGTGATTTATTTCCATAAAAAAATAATGGGAAATAAATTATTTACTAACTGGAATATTAACTTTTGAGTTTTTAATGGAAGACAGAAATATAAATAAATGGGTAGAGTTAGCTGACAAGCAAGCTGTGCCCGTTCTAAAGTATACTATCAAAGAGTTACGTCATTTATGTCGTCAGGAAGAAATTCCATTAAAAGAAATTACTCATGTTGTAGAACGTGATCCCGGATTAGTCGTACACATATTGCACACATCAAATGATCGACCTAACAAAGGTCGTTTGTCTGCTGAAATCACTCATATAGGTCAGGCATTCAGACTAATGGGTACTGATCAATTAACCCGCTTACCCGATGCTTTGCCTGCAGTTGGTGATGTGCTTAATGAACAATGTAAGGTTCGCCTGTTGCAAACATTTAACCGTGCTTACCATGCGGCACGATTTGCGACAGACTGGGCAGCATTACGGCGAGACATGACGCCGGATGAAGTCTTTACAGCAACGCATTTACATTTTCTTGGTGAAATGATCATTTCCATGCATGCACCAGAGCTACTCGAAAAAATTTATCGTTTAAGGGTCGATGAAAATATTGCATCAGAAGAAGCACAATACCTGGTACTGGGTTTTACTCTTGATGAGTTAAGTTTAAAACTTGCCGAAAAATGGCAGTTTCCGGCGTTAGTAAAAGAAGCGTTACATCCAGAGAGTGCAAACTCACCTCGTGCTTATGGCATTATGCTGGGTGTTCAGTTCGCACGCTCAGTATGTTTTGAAGGCTGGTACAGTCAATCAACACATGAAATACATGAATATGTTTCTGACTGGTTAGGAATGAAACTATCAGATATCATTTCACGGACTCATGTTATCGCAGCTGAAATTGCCAGAGAAATTCCTCAGTATGATACCCCTGCTGTTGCTCGTTTATTACCTCTTATAGTTAATGACGAAGAAGAAAATGTAAAAGAAGATGAAACAGAAGAAGAAAATGCACTTGTTTGTTTAATTCCTCAGTTACCTGTTTTGCGCGCAGCAGTACAAGAGCTAACCACATTATCAACAAGTGAAGTTACTGAAGAAGATGTGATTCATAATATTGTTAATGCAATGCATGATGGCGTAGGTTTAAACCGTGTAGTCTATTGTCACTATAGTGCTGAGGACAGAATGTTTCATGGACATATCATTAAAGGCACAGAAAATGATATTGCTTTTAATCGTTTTTCGATTGCGGTTAATAATGCAAATCTTTTTACTCACCTCATTAAAAAACCTCAGGCACTGTTATTAAATAATTTAAACCGGGCTAAATACTGGAAACTTGTTCCGGAAGAATTTCAGAAGCTCATCAATATAAATTCTTTTGCAGTGATGTCTGTATTTAAAAATGATAAACCATATGGTCTTTTTTATGCTGACAGACATACTTCAGCATGTCAGTTTGATGAAAAAAGCTATAGTTATTTCAAGACACTTTGCTTACACGCATCTAAAATACTCAGCCAGATAACGGATTAAATAAATATTACATCTTAAAATTTATTTAAAAAATTTGTCGACCAGAAAAAGCACGTGACAATGTAGAACTGTTAACATATTCAAGTTCACCACCTACCGGTACACCATGAGCAATACGGCTTGCGGTAAGGTTTCTGGAGTTAACCATTTCGCTTATATAATGCGCTGTTGCTTCACCTTCAACAGTAAAATTCGTGGCTAATACCACCTCTTTTACTTCTCCCTGATCCAGACGTTGTGCCAGAATATCAAGACCTATTTCTTCTGGTCCAATTCCATCTAAAGGCGATAGGTGTCCCATCAAAACAAAGAATAAACCTTTGTAGTCTGCTGATTGCTCAATTATTTGTACATCAGAGGGTGATTCAACAATACATAATAATGAACGATCTCGGTTTGAACTTTCACATATATCACAAACTGTTTGCTCACTCAGACTACGACAAGACTCACAGTGCCCGACTTCTTTAACAGCTTTGTCCAGCATCGTACTTAAATTCGCAGCACCACTACGATCACGTTCAAGTAAATGGTACGCCATACGTTGTGCAGATTTTGGCCCTACGCCGGGTAAACAGCGCAGAGCTTCGATCAATTGATTTAAAAGTGGGCTTCCGGACATATTAAATTAGAAAGGTAACTTCATTCCGCCGGGTAAATTTAATCCCGCAGTCATGCCCGACATTTTTTCAGAAGATGTTTTTTCAACCTGACGTACCGCATCATTCACAGCGGCAGCAATCAAATCTTCCAGCATATCTTTATCATCACTGAGTAAACTATCATCAATAGAAACACGTTTAACATCATGACGACAGGTCATCACAACTGTCACCATGCCTCCACCTGATTGACCAGTCACTTCAATATTTGCCATTTCTTCTTGCGCTTTAGCCATATCAGCCTGCATCTTTTGCGCCTGCTTCATCAGGTTACCGATTCCGCCTTTCATAATATTACCTCATCATTTTCTGTTAGTTATTCATTAAATATTTTTTAGATTTATTCAGAATCTACTGGCTGCACCGTTTCAACATCAACCTGTGCATTAAATGCATCCATAATATTTTTTACATTGTCATCATTAATAATAGAACTTTCTGCATCATTCTGACGCTCTTGTTTTTCTCTGCCTGTGCGAGCCGCAGGTGTTTCTGTTTCTATTTGTGCTTTTTCAATATGTAACTTAAGAGCTGTCTCAAAATAAGCAGTTAATTTTTCTTGTAATTGTTGCTCTCTATCAGCTGTTAACATCGCTGCATGTGAAGGCGCGATAGCCAGATATAAATTTGAATTGTCAGTACTGACAAAAGCACTATGTTCAACCAATTGTTTTAATATACCTGCAACAGCTAAAGCAGAAACTACATTATGCCAATTCGTTGATGACAATTCTGTAAGACTGATTTTATTGATATTAGTCGTTTGTACCGGAGCAGGTTCGCTTTGCTGTACTGCTGGTTGTTGTAATGCAGGTTGCGGTTCAACTGGCTGATTTTCTTCTACGCGAGTCGCTTCTACCGAACTTTTTTGTTCAGTATAAGATTTTGCTGCCGGACTTGAACTTTGATTAGAATCTGGCTTAGCTGTATTTGTTTTAACCGGCTGAGCCTTTTTATTACTACTGCCATCATCAGGCCGAAATGCGAGCATACGTAATAAAACCATTTCAAGACCATTTCGCTGATCCGGTGCCAACGGTAAATCACGGCGACCATGTAACGCAATTTGATAATAAAGCTGAATATCTTCTGCGCTCAATAAGCCTAATAGTTTATGTAAACGTTCCTTATCCCCCATATTAAACTCATAGGCATCCGGCACCTGTTTTAACAACGCCAGGTAATGTAAGCAGGTGATAATTTCAGCCAGCAGTGCTGAAAAATCCGGTGATTGCTGAGCTAATTCCTGTACGCGCTGGATAAGAAGGTTTCCATCCGCTGCCGCTAAGGCATCAAGAAGGTCATAAACATAGTGTTGCTCAATACTTCCAAGCATTGAGCGCACATCATTGTCATTTACATTGCCATTACTAAAAGCAATTGCCTGATCAAGCAAACTTAAAGCATCACGCATACTGCCATCAGCTGCACGAGCGAGTTGCAGTAATGCGGCAGCTTCAAAACTTAAGTCTTCTTTTTCTAATATTAATTGTAAATGCGCCTGAATGCGTTCAATAGATAATCGTCTTAAATTAAACTGCAAACAGCGTGATAAAATAGTGACCGGTAATTTTTGTGGATCAGTCGTCGCCAGTAAAAATTTAACGTGAGGCGGCGGCTCTTCAAGTGTTTTTAACAAGGCGTTAAAACTGTGGCCTGAGAGCATATGAACTTCGTCAATCAGGTAAACTTTATAGCGACCACGCGTGGGCGCATATTGAACGTTATCTAAAAGTTCCCGGGTGTCTTCAACTTTAGTGCGTGACGCCGCATCAACTTCAATTAAGTCTACAAAACGGCCTTCATCAATTTCCTGACAGGTAGAACACTGGCCACAGGGTGATGCACTTACGCCCTGCTCACAATTGAGTGATTTTGCAAGAATACGGGCAATGGTTGTTTTACCTACACCACGGGTACCGGTAAAAAGAAAAGCATGGTGCAAACGGCCACTGTCCAGTGCATTGCTTAAGGCTCGTAAAACATGCTCCTGTCCCACCATTTCGGCAAAACCACGAGGACGCCATTTGCGTGCAAGTACCTGATAACTCATTAAAATCCTTAAAATTGACAGTAAGCAATTAGAGAGATGTATTGTAACTCAAAACAGGGTATTTTCGATATTTTGAACAACAAACAATAACAAAATATTCGGTGATGTTAGAAGAAATAAATCAGAAAATTAAGGCGGCGACCTGAACAAGCCACACCCCGGCACACAAGTCCACCGCTGTGGCTGCTCCCTTCCAGGTCTGACCAGGTTCACGGATTATTGTTGCGAGGGGACCCATCCAGGCCACCATTGAAACGTCGTATTGCACTACAAGGAATGTTCTACAAAACGGCCGTGATTATGAGGCTTGTAGATACAAGGGTCAATATATGGACTGATTTAAAAATCAGCTGAATCGTTTTCTAATATCTTCCAGTAAACCACGACTCGCTGAATCAACTAAATCAAATACATGCTCAAACCCCTGATCACCACCATAATAGGGATCAGGAACCTGTGATTCTGAATATTCACTACTAAAATCCAGAAACAAGCTTAATTTGTCTTCAAGTCCAGCAGGACAGATTTCTTCAAGTAGCACGTAATTATCATCATCCATGGCTAAAATATAATCAAATTCATTAAAGTCATTAGCAATCGCCTGGCGTGCACGTAAATCACTCAAATCTATACCACGACTCAAGGCTGTTTTCTGAGTACGATGATCAGGTTGGTTGCCTACATGATAGGCATGTGTCCCAGCTGA